>JBAIYN010000327.1:0-6289 GCA_037915775.1 Burkholderiales bacterium
CAGAGTTGGATATTCGGGGGGCCAAACGGGTAAGCTCCTCGCAGCCACCGAAGGAGCAGATGCGATGCACGCCAACACTCGTCGCCAGACTCTCGGCGACATCCTGCGCCGCACCGCGGCCCGCCTGCCGCACAAGACCGCCATCGTCTGCGGCAACGTGCAATGGAGCTACACCGAGTTCGACCGCCTGTGCAACCGGCTGGCGAACGGATTGGCCGGCATCGGGGTGAAGGCCGGCGAGCGGGTCGCGATTCTCTCGCGCAACTCGCACGCGTTCGCCGCGATGCGCTTCGCACTGGCGCGGCTGGGCGCGGTGCTGGTCCCGATCAATTTCATGCTGAACGCCAAAGAGGCCGCCTACATCCTGCGGCACGCGGGTGCGCGCCTGCTGTGCGTCGGCCCCGACATGGTCGAACTGGGCGAGGCTGCCGCGCGCCTGGACACGCCGGTGCAACGGCTCGTCTGGCTCCCGGGCGAGGATCCTGCCAGCGCTCCGGAGGCAATGCTCACGTTCGACTCGCTTCTCGCCGAGGACGCCGCGCCGCCAACTGCAAATGTCGATGCCTCGTCGCTGCTGCAGATCATCTACACGAGCGGAACGGAATCCCTCCCCAAGGGTGCGATGCTGACGCACGACGCGGTGCTCTGGGAATACGTGAGCTGCGTCGTCGAAGGCGAGATCGACGAGGGCGACCGCCTGGTGCACGCGCTGCCGCTGTACCACTGTGCGCAGCTCGACGTGTTCCTCGGCCCGGCCGTGTACGTGGGGGCGACCAATGTGATCACCGGCAAGCCGGCGCCCGACAACATCCTCGCGTTGATTGCCAAACATGGGGCGAACTCGTTCTTCGCGCCGCCGTCGATCTGGATCGCGCTGCTGCGCTCGCCGCAGTTCGACACGACGGATCTGTCGTCGCTGGCCAAGGGGTACTACGGCGCGGCGATCATGCCGGTCGAGGTGCTCAAGGAACTCGCGCGCCGTCTGCCGCGGATTCGCCTGTGGAACTTCTATGGTCAGACCGAGATCGCCCCGCTTGCAACGGTGCTCAAGCCCGAGGATCAGCTGCGCAAGGCGGGTTCGGCCGGCCGCGCGGTGCTCAACGTCGAGACCCGCGTGGTCGACGACGAAATGCGCGACGTGAAAGCGGGCCAAGTGGGCGAGATCGTCCACCGCTCGCCCCAGCTGCTCAGTGGCTACTTCAACGATGAGGAACGCACCGCCGCCGCGTTTGCGGGCGGGTGGTTTCACAGCGGCGACCTCGCGACGATCGACGAGGAGGGCTACATCACCGTTGTCGACCGCAAGAAGGACATGATCAAGAGCGGCGGCGAGAACGTCGCGAGCCGCGAGGTCGAGGAGACCATCTTCCGGCTGCCGCAGGTTTCGGAGGTCGCCGTCGTTGGACTGCCGCATCCTTACTGGATCGAGGCAGTCACTGCGGTGATCGTGGTGAAGTCAGGCCAGAAACTGAGCGAGGCCGAGGTGATCGCGCATTGCCAGTCGCAACTGGCGTCATTCAAGGTGCCCAAGAAGGTGCTGTTCGTCGAGACGCTCCCAAGAAACCCGAGCGGCAAACTGCTCAAGCGCGAACTGCGATCGCAGTACCAGAAGCTGCTGGCTCAAAGCTGAGGTTCGGCGCCGCCCCGCTGATGCTCACGCAGGCCGCCCTATCTACACGGGTTTCCTTTTTGGCTTCATCGGCTCTGCTCTTGCACGCGGCGAACTGGGCGGCGTTCTCGCTGTGCTGATCGCGTGGGTCGCGCTTTGGCGCAAGTATGGGTTTGAGGAACGCTGGATGACCGAATGATTTGGGGCTCAGCACGATGCACAACGGCAGCGAGTGCCGGCACTTGTGCCGTTCCTGGAGAAGAGAACTCGCCACGCACACCGTGCAGCCTACCCTCTCGCTCGACCGGACCCCGCCATGGCATGCCGCGGCGGCCCCTTTTAGTTCGAACGTCATCCCTGATCGGAAGGAGAAAACCAATGATCCAGAGGGGAGGTGCCAGGAAGCAGGCAGCGAAGAAGCCCACCGCGAATAAGGTGAACCCGGAGTCACCCTCCAGGCTGATCGCTGCCAGGATCAAAGAACTGGGCGACTGGCGGGGCAAAACTCTCTCTCGCGTCCGCGCTCTCATCAAGCAGGCCGACCCAGATGTCGTCGAGGAGGTGAAGTGGAGAAAGCCATCCAACCCGATGGGGGTCCCGGTGTGGTCTCACGACGGGATCATCTGCACGGGTGAGACGTACAAGGGCCACGTCAAGCTGACTTTTGCCAAGGGCGCCGCGCTCAAGGACCCTTGTCACCTCTTCAACTCCGGCCTGGAGGGCAACGCCAGACGGGCCATCGACATCCGCGAAGGCGACAAGATCGATGAGGAGGCGTTCAAGGCACTGGTCCGCGCCGCCATGGTCCTCAATGCATCGCAAGTTGGGGGCTAGAGGCGGCAACGGCTTCCAGCCGAAGGCCCTCGCTGCACGCTCGGCCCGCGGCTGCACCCGAGCGGTCGGCTGCGCTCTGATCGACTGCTTCCGCCAAATCTGAAAGTCAGCAACGGGTCGAACTCAGGCCGTCAACGATCAGACCGCGATCGGCCAAAACCGGCCGGACGCTCGCCCCGCTCAAATCGCCGCTAAGCAGCCCCTCGACGCGTTGGTGCTAGCTGAAGCAATCTGCTCTCCACGCGGTGATTGTGAGACGACTCGCCCGTGCCGCGGGTCAACAACGGCACCCATGGTCGGCGTCGAATGCTTCCAGGTTGACTGCCGATGGAGGCGTGCATGGCACGCTGGGCTTTCGCTTTCCACCTCGCGAGGCTGCTCGCACTCGCCCTGCTGACCCTGTTGGCCGCCTGCGGCGGTGGGGGTGGCGGAGGTGAGGTCGTCCGAACCGTCACCACGGTCACCGTTTCCGGTCCAGCCACTACACCCAAGCAGGGAGATACCGTGCAGTTGACTGCGGTCGCGCGGGATCAGTTCGGCGAGGTGATGTCGGGAGCCACCACCACCTGGTCGAGCTCGGCGACCTCCGTGGCGACGATCTCCCCCACGGGCCTGCTCCAGGCGCTGACCGGCGGCACCGTGACCGTGACGGCGACGATCAGCAACGTGTCCGGCATGCTGACTCTGACAGTCACGCCGCGCACGGTGACGACGGTCACCGTCACCAGCCCGACGCTCACACCGCAGGTCGGCTCTAGCGTACAGCTGGTGACCGAGGCACGCGACCAGTTCGGCGATCTCGTCACCGGCAGAACGGTGACGTGGTCTAGTTCGGCGTCGAGCATTGCCACCGTGTCGGCCACGGGTCTGCTGCAGGCGCGGGCGCCGGGGGATTTCACGGCCACGGCAACGTTCGACGGCGTGCCGGGTTCGCTGTCGTTGAGGGTAACGCCGCGTGCGGTGGCCTCGGTCACGATCACGAGCCCCAATCCCTCGCCGCAGGTGGGCGAGAGCGTGCAGTTGGTCGCAACGGCCCGAGATGCGAACGGCGACGTCATTGCCGGCACGACGGCGTCTTGGTCCACATCGGATGCCGGCATCGCTACTGTCTCGGCGACCGGGGTGTTGCAGGGGCAGTTGGCCGGCGCCGTGGTCATCACGGCAGCTATAAATGGCGTCTCGGGCTCGTTGCCGTTGACGATTACGCCACGGGCGACGGTGTCGGTAACGATCAACAGCCCGACTTTGACGCTGGGCGAAGGCGACCGGATGCAATTGACCGCCACCGCCCGCGATGCCTCGGGCGAAGTGATCCCCGGCAGGACAGTGGCGTGGGCAAGCGTCAACGGAGACATCAAGCAAACCGGAACGTTTTCCGGATTGTTGACCGTGCCTGCGCGCGGGACCGCAATAGTCACGGCGACGGTCGATGGCGTTTCTGTCACACAGTCGCTGACGGTCACGGCAGCGATGAAGGTCAGCGTCTCGGTCGGCGCCAAGGAAGTGGTGTTTCGTTACACCTTGGACCGGTGCGAGGCGGAAGACACACCCGATGGGCCGTCCCGTGTCGTCCGAGCCGAGGATGGAAGCCTGGTGCTGTTCGCAGGGAACGGACCGCGTGTCTTCGTCAGCCGAGGCGCGGATTTTGGCTCGCTGAGACGCGATTGCAGCCGGCCGGTGCTTGAGTCCGCCGACCGTCGCACGCCCGAGTCGTACGAGAACTGGGAGTGGATCTGGGCCGTCTATCGCGAGGGCGGTCGGTGGCACGCGTTCATCAGCAACGAGTTTCACGACATCGTTTCCAGCACCTGCCTGGTGGGCGATCCTTCGCCGCGTAACCCCTGCTGGTACAACTCGGCGACCCATGCAGTGTCGATCGACGGCGCCCGGACCTTCACGAAGCCACTGGCGCCAGCGCACGTCATTGCTCCGCCGCCATACCTGTGGGTGCCGCCGACCTCGAGTACGCCGACGAGTCCGATCTTTACTGGCAAGTACTTCGAGGGCTATCAGCCGCCGCTGAACGTCTTTCGCGCACTGGACGGCTATTACTACGCGTCGATGTGGGTCACGCCCAGCAAGGAGGAACCCAGCAGCATGTGGCCCTGCGCCATGCGGACCGACAATCTCAACGATCCGGCCAGCTGGCGTGCCTGGGATGGCAGCGGGTTCAACCTACGGCTCACGAGCCCGTACGTGACGGGAACGCCCGGACCGCTGTGCGCCGGGCTGTGGAGCCCGCTCGGCGACTACTTCAACACGTATCTCACCCGTTACATACGGGTATTCCAAGGCTCGCAGTTCGTCGAAGGAAAGAAACTCTGTGGAGTCTTCTACCAGCTTTCGGCCAACCTGCTGGTCTGGAGCCCACCGCAGTTCGTCGTACAGACGAAAGAGGCGAGCTGCGATCTTGACCCGCAACGACCGGGGTTGCTGGAGCCGGTGCCGGTCATGTACGTGTCGCTGATCGATCACGCCGATCCGACGGTGAACTTCGAGCGGCCGGGACGGATGCCGTATCTCTACTACGTTCGCTTCAATCGCAGCGACATGAGCGATCCGATGTACTGGCTCGACCGGGACGTGGTGCGGGTGCCGCTGACGTTCACACTCGAATGATGACCGCACCCGATCGAGGCGCCGGGTTGGAATGATCCTCCGATCGTCCGTTTCTCTGAGTACTGGAGGGCCACTGCGGGTCGAGGCTATGTGAAAACGCGAATACGTCACGCGGCACTCGGAAGTCGACATCACGGATCGCTCTGTATTCGACGATCGGCAACTCGGTAATGGCAAGACGCCACCCGACATCGTTCGCAGAAGGAATTCTTGAACAGCCTCCGTCAGGCGCCAACATCGCGTCGCACGCTTTGAATTGACGGAGAGTGGGCCTCGGGTATCGACCGTTTTGCGCAGGCGTTACGTTGTGCCGGAAGTCGGTGACCTGGGTCCACGAGGAGATTCTGCCCGTTGAAATCGAAGTTCCATCTCGAGCTCTATCTTGATGAATCGGGTTAGGTGTCATGCTCAAGGTCTCCCTTCGAAATGGAGCGCTCTTCGGCGCACGCACCGCATACTTGCTTTCCCTCGTTACGTTCTCGGCTTGCTACGGGCCGCCGCGAGCAACGCTGCCTCGCACAACGGAGACTGACCGGGCAGAAATCGTCTTCATTCGGCCAGACACTGCAAATTCTGCACTGTTGCCAGCGGCGGTCGGGTTCGACCAGTACACCCGTCTTGTCCTGAACGTGGGTGAGTACGTTGTTGTGCACTTGCCTGCTGGCCAGTACGCGTTCTTCGTTCAGACCATGTCGACCCCGCTTCACGGGCTGCCGTCCAAGCCAGGAACGCTCAAGGTTATTGCCAAGAGCGGCGAGCGTCTCTGCGTCCTCGTCCAGACCGACCCCGACAATCTTTGGCGCTCCGCAGTGCCGTGGTTGCCTGTCATCGTTGGGCACAGGTTCGATCTGGTGCAAGTGTCCTGCCCACCGCCAGATGAACTCGCGCGCCTCAAGCAGGTTCTGGCGCAACGCCCCACCCGCTAGACGGCTCCAGAAGATGACTCTGCCTCACCCGACGCGCGAGACCGAGCTTCGCTGGCTTCGACGCGCGGGTGAGCTCAATCCTTGAGCGTCCGATCTGCGGTGTCTTCTGAACGACTGCTTCGGAAAAGGTCGAGCTTCTGCTTGGGGTCGTGCACGGACATTCTCTGCGCATCAAGGGCAGCTTCGAAGCGCCGCGGTAGTCAGTCCAATGACGAGTCGGGTCCGCGCGCGCAGCGCTCGGCCTCAGACCACGCCCGCCTTGTGCGCCTGCTGGTCCGCGTAGTACGAGCTTCTCACCAGC
>JBAIYN010000175.1:0-7794 GCA_037915775.1 Burkholderiales bacterium
GCGCGCACGTGGCGCGCGTGCTCGACCTGATCGATCGCAGCGGGGTGCCGTATCGGCTGACGCCGATGGGCACGATCCTCGAAGGCGAGTGGCACGAAGTGATCGGCGTGGTCACGCGCTGCTTCGAACTGTTGCAGGCCGAATTCCCGCGCATCGGCGTGCAGATCAAGGTCGACTACCGCAAGGGGCCGGCGGGCCGGATCGAGTCGAAGATCGCAGCGGTGGAAAAGCGTGTCGGCCGCAAGCTCGCGGCGTAGCGCGCCGGTTTGCGCGATGATGGCGCCGTGACCGTCGCCGAAGACATCGTCCGCCAGATCGAGCGCCTGGCGCAGGCATTGCCGCTGCCGGCCGTCAGGGCGCTGCACCTGCCGCCCCCGTCGACCGACGGGACGCGCGAGGGCGAGTTCTGCGCGATCGAGCTGGAGGACGGCTCGCTCGGCCTGAGCTTCGTGCTGCTGGGCGAGCAGCCGGGAGCGGCGCTGCGCGAGCTGCGCGCGCGCGACACGTCGACGCTGCCGGGCATGCCGGCTGTGGCGCTGGCGCGCACGTTCGCCGAGCAGCGAGGGGCCGAACGCACGCTCGGCTTCGCGGCCATCAACGCGATCACGCGCTGCTTCTTTGACCGCGCGCGCTTCAGGCCGCCGGCCGCGGGAGGCTCGATCGGCGATCTGGACCTGAAGGCCGGCGATCACCTCGGCATGATCGGACTGTTTCCGCCGCTGGTGCCGCGCGCGCTCGCCAGTGGCGCGCGCCTGACGGTGCTCGAACTGCGCGCCGATCTGGCCGGCCCGCGCGACGGCTGGCACGTCACGCTGGACCCGGCGCGGCTGGCCGACTGCAACAAGATCCTGTCGACCAGCACCGTGCTGCTGAACGACACGCTCGACGATCTGCTCGCGCGCTGCCGCCACGCCGAGCGCTTCGCGCTGATCGGCCCCGGCGCAAGCTGCCTGCCCGACGCGCTGTTCGCGCGCGGCGTGACCACGATGGGCGGCACCTGGATCGACGAGGCCGGCGGATTCAAGCGCGCGCTCGCCGAGGGCGAACCCTGGGGCCGGTTTGCGACCAAGTCTGCGTTGAGGCGCGAGGACTATCCGGGGCTTGACGCGCTGTGTGAGCGCGTTTCCGCGTTTGAACCCTAGACGCGCTCGACGATCGTCACGTTCGCCAGCCCGCCGCCTTCGCACATCGTCTGCAGGCCGTAGCGCTTGCCGCGCGCGTGCAGCGCGTGCACCAGCGTGGTCATCAGCTTGGCGCCTGACGCGCCGAGCGGGTGGCCGAGCGCGATCGCGCCGCCGTTGACATTCAGCTTCTGCGGGTCCGCGCCGGTGCCCTTCAACCATGCGAGCGGAACCGATGCAAATGCCTCGTTGACTTCGAAGAGGTCGATGTCGTCGAGCTTCAGGCCCGCCTTGCGCAGCGCGGCCGGCGTGGCGGGTACCGGACCCTCGAGCATGATCACCGGGTCATGGCCGACCACCGTCATCTGGCGCACGACCGCGAGCGGCCTGGCCTTGCTTCCCATCGCCTTCAGCCCGCGCTCGTTGGCGACCACCAGCGCGGCGGCGCCGTCGCAGATCTGGCTCGCGGTCGCGGCGGTGATGCGGCCGCCCTCCTGCAGCAGCTTCACCGAAGCGATGCCTTCGAGCGACGCGTCGAAGCGGATGCCTTCGTCGGTCGCGTGCGCCTCTCCGATTTCCGCGCCCTCGGCATTGCGCACGGGGAGCGGCAGGATCTCGACCTTGAATCTTCCCTCGCGCGTGGCGGTTGCGGCGCGCTGGTGGCTCGCCAGCGCGTAGGCATCGAGCTCGTCCTTCGACAGCTCGTATTTCCTGGCCAGCATCTCGGCGCCCATGAACTGGCTGAACTGCACGCCGGGATAGCGTGTCTTCATCGCCGGGCTCATGTAGCTGCCGAAGCCGTTCTTGAACGGCAATGTCGCGGGCAGGCCCATCGGCACGCGCGTCATGCTCTCCACGCCCCCGGCGATCACGATGTCCTGCGCGCCCGACATCACCGACTGCGCCGCGAAGTGCAGCGCCTGCTGCGACGATCCGCACTGGCGGTCGATCGAGGTGCCGGGGACCGATTCCGGCAGGCGCGACGCGAGCACCGCATTGCGCGCGATGTTGTTCGACTGCTCGCCGGCCTGGCCGACGCAACCGAGGATCACGTCGTCGATCAGCAGCGGATCGAGATCGAGCTTTGCGACCAGCGCGTCGAGCACCTGCGCGGCGAGATCGGCCGGATGCCAGCCGGCGAGCCGGCCCCCCTTGCGGCCGCCCGCGGTGCGAAGTGCGGCAACGATGAAAGCTTCGGACATGCAGACTCCTCAATCGAGCGGCGAACGGCCGCACAGTCGCACGTTTTCGCTGCCGCGGTATTGCGACCGGTCACCTCGGCGCGCTCGCGGCGTGACGCCTTCAGCCGCCGGCGATCACTGCAGCTTTGCGCTGGTCCGCACCCGGCCTGCCCGTTCGTGCCACGCGGCGAGTTCGACCGTCGCGCCGCGCGGTCCTTTGACGATCCAGTCGACGTGGGCGATGTCCTGCGTCGGCTTCCTCACCGGCCAGAAGCTGATGCCCGTCTGCAGCGCCGACCAGCCTTCCAGCTCGCCGAGCGCTTCACGCGGGCTGCCGCTGACGAGTTGTGCGCCCGCGGGCAGCGCGATCTCGGCCAGCACGCCGCGCAGCAGCTTGCGCGACAGCGCCATCTTGCTCACGTAGGTCGGCAGCCAGCCGCTGTTCTGCACGATCAGCCGCACGCGCCACGAGTCGGTGCCGGCGGGCGTCACCTGCACGTCGCGCACTTCCAGCTTCGGCGATACCAGCGCATTCCACAGCAGCCATTGCGGAAAGCGCGCGATCTCGGCCTCGCGCAACGCCGGCGGCGGGTTGCTGAACACCGCCATCCGGTTCCAGCCGCCGATTTCCACGCGCCCGAGCTGCGGGTGATCGAACGGCTTCCAGTCCACGTGCCCTTCGCCGGGGGCGATCTGCTGCGCCCAGCGAAACACCTTCAGGTCGTCCTCGATCGGATGCTCGCGGAACCAGTGGATCCAATCCTTGTTGTCGATTCCGGCTTCCTTCTTCGGATTCCAGATCTCGATCGTCCACATGAAGCAGCCAAGATGCTCGTACAGCCAGTCGAAGCTGCCGGCGATGTATTCGCCGGGACGGTAGGCAAAGTCGTGATAGACCGAGATTGCCGGGTAACCGGTCAACTGCTCGCCAACCTGGCCCGCCTTCTGAAACACCCACAGGTCCTCGGGCGGCATCTTGTCGTCGGGCTGGTCGCCGAACGGCCGCAGCAGCACGCCGGAGAATGTGTGCAGACTGGTGCCGCCGCAGATGTTGGGGTGCGCGAGGATGAACTCGACCACCGCGCGAATCTCGGGCTCCGACGTCGGGTACGGGCCGGCGCCGGTCTGCTCGAACTCCTGGCGCCATTTCGACGGGAAGTTCCGATTCAGGTCGAGCCCCTGCGGCCGGCCGGCCAGCCCGGCCAGTTCGATGCTGACACCGTCGTAGTTCTCGATGCGGCCTTCGACCATCACGCGGAAGTAGTCGCCGCCGGGCGGATCGAGCGGGTCGCGCCGCACCAGCAAGCGCGGCTCCTGCGGGTGCTTCTTCCACGGCCCGTTCGGATCGGCGATCCGCATCTGCAGGATGCGGCCGTCGCCGTCGATGTCCTCCGCGATCAGGCCCTTGAACGGTTCCTCGTCGAACGGATAGCGGCGCGTGCTGGAGCGCACGTAGCGGGGCCGGTCCGCCAGCGCCCACTCGGCGCCGTCGGGATTGATGCGCGGGCAGATGTAGAACGCGCGCGTCTGCAGGAAGCGCCGGATTTGCGCATCGGATTCGCGGCCCTTGAGCAGCCAGTTGATCAGGTACAGGCAAGCGGCCGATGCCGTCAGCTCGATCGAGTGGATGTTGCCGTCGACCCAGTACGCGGGCTTGTCGGCGGCGGGTCCGGTTGCGGAATCGGTGATCGAGACGACCGGAATGTCGCGGCCCTCATGGCTCTTGCCGATGAACTGCAGCGACACGTACTGCGGCGCTTCGCGTTCGAAGGCGCGCAGCGCGGCAACCAGTTCGTCGTAACGGAGGAAGCGCGAGAAGTCGAGCGCAGGCATGGCGTTTCATCAGATTGGGAGAGGGCGCGACTTTAGCGCGCCGCGACGATCGGATGCATCAATTGCGCGCGGGCCGCAGCAAACCCATTCATGGCCGGCGCGCTTCGCCCGGCCCTGCGATGTGGGAATCCCTTAGTGCAGTGCGCAGCTGCCGGGACCGTCCGGGTGGCCGCAGGTGCTGCACGGGCCGGCCATCGCCGGCGTCGCGTCCGGTGCCGAGGCCGCGGTGGCGAACACCGACAGGCGCTTGTGCAACTGCGTGGAATGGCACTGAGGACACTGCGGCACGGTATTCGAACGGACGAGCGTCTCGAACTCGCGGCCGCAGTCCTGGCAGGCGTATTCGAAGATCGGCATGGCGGGCTCCCTTTCTGCGCGGGAATTATCGCGCAGGCGTCGTTCGGGGCGTCGAGGAGCAATCCTGCCCACGAACGTTAAGCGCGTGGCCGCAACAGGCGGTGGACCTCGCGCGAGGCGACGACTTCGGAATGATTGGCGAAAGCCTCGTGGTTCTTCTCGATCTCGCCGAGGTCGTACAGATAGTTGACCATGAAGCCGAGCCCCTGCTCGAGGCTCCTGGCCGACGTGTCTGCGAGCCAGTTCACGCGCTCCAGTCGCGCGCCGTTGTTCAGGTGGAAGCGCGCGACAGCATCGATCACGCGGCCGTTCGGCGCACGCGCCTGCAGGAAATACGCGGCAATGGCGGCGGAGAGCACCGGCTTCAATGCACGCGCGGAATCGGGGCGCTCGTGCCAGCCGGGCGTGTCGAGCGCGCGCAGCACGTCCCGGTCGGCGGCCGGCAGAACGCTCGACGCCTTTGCCGTGCGTTCCTGCGCCAGCCAGCCCGCAAACCCCGGCACGGGCGACAGAGTCACGAACGTCTTCAGTCCGGGAGCGGTCTGCTTCAATTCCTGCACCACCTGTTTGATCAGCAGATTGCCGAGGGGAACGCCGCGCAGCCCGGTCTGACAGTTCGAAATCGAATAGAAGACCGCGACCGTTGCGCGACGCGCATCGAGCGGACGGCGGTCGACGGCCAGCAGCGGCGAGATCGCCGCGGGGATTTCGCGCGTCAGCGCCACTTCGACGAAGATCAGCGGATCGTCGGGCAGCGTCGGATGAAAGAACGCGTAACACAGCCGGTCCGCCGGGTCGATGCGGCGGCGCAGGTCGTCCCAGCTCGAGATCGCATGGACCGCCTCGTAGCGGATGATCTTCTCCAGGATCAGCGCCGGCGTGTTCCAGTCAACCCGGCGCAGCGTGAGGAAACCGCGGTTGAACCAGGACGAAAGCAGGTGGACGCAGTCGGCATCTAGCGGCGCCAGTTCCGGGTGCTCGGGCAGCAGTCGCAGCAGGTCTTCGCGTATGCGCACGACCTGCGCGGTGCCGCCGGGCGCGAGGTTCAAGCGCCGGATCAGCTCCTGCCGTCGCGGTTCGGCGGCGACATGCAGCGCGGTCCCGTTCTCCGCCGACGGATCGGCGCGGTAGCGCTCGACCGCACGGTCCAGCCGCGCGCGGTCGGCGCCGAAGCGATCGACCAGCAGCTTCAGGAATTCAAGCCTTTCTGCGGCGCCGAGCCGTTCGCATCCGCAGAGAATCTCCGCGGCCAGCGCGGTGCCGGAAACCTCGCCGCGCACTCCGAGCAGGGCTTCGGCCAGGGTCGCCAGCTTGGCGATATTGGACGGACGGGCGCGGTCGACGACCTGTCTAAGGCCGCTGAACCAGTTCTTGCCCGTTGTCGGTTTACTACGCGCGTCGTCCGCCATCTGTGAAGCCGGTTGGCCCGTCGATTCCGCCGCACCCGCGTCGCAAGACCGGGTGGAAAGTTGAACGATAACGCGTCATGCATCGCCGCGAATCCGCCCGACGGCGGCGGCGGCCGTGGTCTTTGCGTGCCTGCGGTCGAGGGCTTGGCCGGCCGCGGCTGTACCATCGGTGCATGGACGTCGCGATCGTTACCTTCGACGGATTCAACGAGCTCGATTCGCTCGTGGCCCTGCACATCATCAACCGCGTTGCGCTTCCCGGGTGGAGGCCGCAGATCGCGGCGCCGGGACCGAGCGTGACTTCGATGAACGGTGTCGTGCTCGCGACGCAGCGACCGCTCGAGTCGGTCGCCAGCGCCGATGCCGTGATCTTCGGCAGCGGCCGGCGCACGCGCGAGTTCGCTGCGAACGAGGAGGTGATGTCGCGGATCCGCGTCGACCCCGAGCGCCAGTACATCGCATCGCAGTGCTCGGGCGCGCTGGTCCTGCAGAAGCTCGGATTGCTAGCCGGCCGACCGGTGTGCACGGATGTGAGAACTGCGCCCGTTGTCGAAGCCGCGGGCTGTCGCGTGCTCGAACTGCCGTTCGTTGCGCAGGGCAGGATCGCCACGGCAGGCGGATGTCTGGCGTCGCAGTATGTGGCGACCTGGCTCATCTGGAGCGCCGCGGGGCGCGAGGCGGCCGTCGATGCGCTGTCATATGCGCTTCCGCGCGGCGAAGAGGCACAGTATCTGGCGCGCGCCCTCGATGCGGTCGAGCGTTACGTCGTTAGCGCCGCAGCGGCGGAGCGGGTCGGATAGCAGGGTCTGACTGCGCGCACCGATCCGAAAGCGATGGCACCCGCCCGCCGGGCCGACAATCCGTCACGCGGCCGTGCGCCACTTGATCGAGCAACCGATCGACGGCTGCTGCGCGACCGGTCCGTGGCCGAGCGTGGCGATCATCTTCATCGCCTCGAACAGTTCGCGCGGTGCATCGGCGGGCGGCGGTTCGCGGCGCCCCGCGTCGAGGCGGCCGCGGTATTGCAGTTCGAGGTTGACGTTGAAGCCGAAGAAATCCGGCGTGCACGCGGCGCCATAGGCGTGCGCGACCTCCTGCGATTCGTCGAACAGGTACGGAAACGGCAGCGCCCGCTCGCGCGCGAGCTTCTTCATCGCATCGAACGAATCGTCCGGATAAGCGACCGGGTCGTTGGAGTTGATGCCGACCGTGCCGATGCCGAAGCGGGTAAGTTCGCGCGCGTCGCGGATGATGCGGTCGAGCGCGGCCTTCACGTACGGGCAGTGGTTGCACATGAAGACGACCAGCAGCCCGCTTGCGCCGCGGCAGCGGTCCCGCGTCCAGATCTGTCCGTCGACGCCGGGTAACGCGAAGTCCGGCGCCGGTGTGCCGAGATGCTCGGAACGGCCCTCTGCTGCCATCGTTGATCCTCCGGTCTGCTGGTCACGTGTTGCCGGGTGACGCAGCCAGCATAGCGCTGCGCGCGTCATCAACAGGCGAATGCCGCCCGATCCGTCAGGCAGCGATCGGCTCGCGCCGGACGCGTCGATCGCCGGCCTCGATCACCTGGCGCGCGGCGGCAACGACCGCCGCGGAGGTCAGTCCGAAGTGTTCGTACAGCTTGCCTGCGGGTGCCGACTCTCCGAAGCGCGCGATGCCGATCACCTTGCCGCTCAGTCCGACGTACTTGCGCCAGTAGTCGGGGTGCCCCGCCTCGATCGCGATGCGCGGCACGCCGGCAGGCAGCACGTCGCTCTGCCACGCGGGGTCCTGGCGATCGAAGGCCGACGTGCACGGCATCGACACCACGCGCACGCCAATGCCTTCGGCGACGAGCGCCTGTTGCGCCTTCAGTGCGATCTCGACCTCGGAGCCGGTGGCGATCAGCACCAC
>JBAIYN010000053.1:0-19255 GCA_037915775.1 Burkholderiales bacterium
ACCTGTTATGGCGGGCCATGAAGACGAGGCGCTCGAACAGGTGCATGTCCTGCTCGTTCTTCAGCAGCGCGCCGGCCAGCGGCGGCACGAACAGCTTGTCGTCCTTCGCCCGCAGCGCCTCGGGCGAAATCTGCTCCGCCACCAGCAGCTTCAGCCAGTCGAGCAGTTCGGACGTCGACGGCTTCTTCTTCAGCCCCGGCAGTTCGCGGATGCCGAAGAACGCGTCCATCGCGTTCTTCAGCAGCTCCTTGCGCAAGCGCGGGAAGTGCACGTCGACGATCGACTGCATCGTGTCCTTGTCGGGGAACTTGATGTAGTGGAAGAAGCAGCGGCGCAGGAACGCGTCGGGCAGCTCCTTCTCGTTGTTCGACGTGATCACCACCAGCGGCCGGTGCTTCGCCACGATCGTCTGCCGCGTTTCGTACACGTAGAACTCCATGCGGTCGAGCTCGCGCAGCAGGTCGTTCGGGAACTCGATGTCGGCCTTGTCGATCTCGTCGATCAGCAGCCCCGCGGGCTGCTGCGACTCGAACGTCTGCCACAGCACGCCCTTGACGATGTAGTTGTGGATGTCCTTCACGCGCGCATCGCCAAGCTGCGAGTCGCGCAGGCGGCTCACTGCGTCGTACTCGTACAGGCCCTGCTGCGCCTTGGTGGTCGACTTGATGTGCCACGCCAGCAGCGGCATGCCGAGAGCACGCGCGACTTCTTCCGCGAGCATCGTCGTGCCGGTGCCGGGTTCGCCCTTGATGAGGAGCGGTCGCTGCAGCGTCAGCGCGGCATTGACCGCGAGTTTGAGGTCGTCGGTGGCGACGTAGGTGGCGGAGCCTTCGAAGCGGGACATGGGTTGGGGCGGGGAGGCGTCGAACGCTGCGAGTATACGCAGCGCATGGTTTCTTTACGGACACGTTGGGCTAGAATGCGCGCCGCTTCAGGGTGCAGCGGCCTGCCGCTGATCTCGACTCACGACGGAACAGAACTCGATGAACAATGGATGCACCGCCGCGCTGGCCCTGATGCTGGCGCTGCCGATCGCCGCCGTCGCGCAGACCAGCGCGCCGGTTGCCAAGGGCGCCGAGCCGAACATTTCGAACTGCATCGGCTGCCATGAGATCCCCGGCTACAAGGCCTCCTTCCCGCGCGTGTATCACGTGCCGAAGATCGGCGGACAGTCGCAGAAGTACATCGAAGCGGCTCTGCACGAGTACAAGAGGGGTGAACGCACGCATCCGTCGATGCGCGCGATTGCCACGTCCCTGAGCGACGAGCAGATCGCCGCGCTGGCGGCGTATTACGCGGCGCTCGGCTCGGCGGACAAGTAGGAACAGGACCATGAAGCAGATCCATATCGCTGTCGCCGCACTCGGCATCGCGTTCGTGGGCAGCGCGTGCGCTGCCGACCTCGACGCCGGCCGCAAGATCGTCGAGGCTCAGTGCGCCGCCTGTCACGGCAAGGACGGCAAGACCCCGGTCGATCCGACCTATCCGAAGATCGCCGGCCAGTATTCCGACTATCTCACCACCGCGTTGCACGACTACCAGACCGGCGCGCGCAAGAACGCGATCATGAACGGGATGGCCAAGCCGCTGTCGGCGAACGACGTCCAGAACGTGGCCGCGTACCTGGCGAGTCTGCCGAGTCCCCTGAAGACTCCTACGCCGGGGCGCTTCGCCGCCCGCTGAGGCGGCGCCGCAGGCACTCCAGATAGGCGGCATTGAGCGCCGCCGTATCGGCTGGAAGTACGCTGCGCTGCGCGCGCCAGACGATTTCGCCCAGGCACTCCATCGCTTCGTGAGCCGCGTCGTGCTCGGTGCCGGCGTGCGCCGCCAGCTGCGCGAACGCGCTGCGGATACCCGGCGGCTGATCGATCGACAGCTGTTCCTCCAGCGCCAGGTGCATCGCCAGGTGCAGGAAGGGGTTGGTCACGCCACGCTCGACCGTGAAGTCCTCGGCCAGCGCGCGCCCGGGATCGTCGAGCAATGCGTGATATTCGGGATGCACACCGATCCACTTCAGCGCGAGCCCTTCGAGCGGCGTCAGCAGCTCGCCGGCCTTCTGCTTGCGCCATGCGTCGCAGAAGAAGCGGCGCACGTCTTCGCGCGACGGGTTGAAGATCACGGCGAGCGCGTCTTCGGCTTGAATTCGCACCAGGCGGCGATGCCGCAGCGCCAGCATTCCGGCTTGCGTGCCTTGCACACATAGCGCCCGTGCAGGATCAGCCAGTGGTGCGCATGCTGGCGAAATTCCTCGGGGACCGTCTTCTCCAGCTTGCGCTCGACTTCGTCGACGTTCTTTCCCGGCGCCAGTCCGGTACGGTTGGCGACCCGGAAGATATGCGTGTCGACCGCGATCGTCGGCTCGCCGAAGGCGACGTTCAGCACGACGTTGGCCGTCTTGCGTCCAACGCCGGGAAGCTGCTCGAGCGCTTCGCGCGTCCGCGGGACCTGCCCGCCGTGCAGATCGACCAGCATGCGCGACAGCTGAACCACGTTCTTCGCCTTGGTTCGAAACAGGCCGATGGTCTGGATGTATGGAATCAGGCCGTCCTCGCCGAGCGCGGCGATCGACTCCGGTGTGCCCGCCACCCTGAACAGCTTGCGGGTTGCAAGGTTCACGCTCCGGTCGGTCGCCTGGGCCGACAGAACGACTGCGACCAGCAGCTGGAACGGTGATTCGAATTCAAGCTCGCTTGCCGGCTGTGGATTGGCCGCGCGCAACTGCGCGAAGATCTCGCGACGCTTTTCCGGGTTCATGCGCTTTGTCCCTCGCGCCGCCGACGCGCCCGTTCGATCGCGGCGGCGACGACCGCATTTCTGGTGCCGCTCCGGCGCAGATCGGCGCCGGGCGGATCGACGGTGGCGGCGCGCGTGCCGGAGGACAGGCGCTCGTCCTTTTCGCTGTTCAATCGGGCCAGCCGCTGCTCGCGTGCGCGATAGCGCGCCCGCGCGGCATCGGCATCGGCCTGCTGCCAGGCGCGCGGCGGATCGAACGGCACAAGCGCAATGCAATCCACGGGGCAGGGCGCTACACACAGGTCGCAGCCGGTGCACAGCGGCGCAACGACGGTGTGCATCCGTTTCGCCGCGCCGACGATCGCGTCGACCGGACAGGCCTGGATGCAAAGGGTGCAGCCGATGCAACGCGACTCATCGATCTGCGCAACATGCAGCGGCCTTTCCACGCCGAAGGCGGGGTTCAGCGGCACGGCTGGACGGTGCAGCAGCGCGGCGAGCCTGGCGATCCCTGCGGCTCCACCCGGGGGGCACTGGTTGATCCCGGCCGTGCCGCGAGCGATCGCCTCCGCATAGGGGCGGCAGCCCGGATAGCCGCATTTCGTGCACTGGGTCTGCGGCAGCACCGCATCGATCGCGTCTGCCAATGACGTTGCCTCGCCCATGCGCCGATTATCGCAAGCAGGCGATCTACTTCGCGGCCTGCTCGATCGTCGTCAGCGTCTCGCGATAGCGTTCGATGCGCGGCCCGCCGAGCGCGATCGCGCGCAGCACCGCGCTGCGGGCTTCATCGCGCCGACCGAGTGCCAGCAGGGCGTTGGCGAGGTTGTTCCAGGCGTCGGCGGACGTGGGATCGAATCGGGTGGCCTGCTCGAACGCGATGGCCGCCTTTGCCGGATCGCCGGACGCATAGGCTGCATTGCCAAGCCCGACCCATGCGAGCAGGGAGGGCGCACGCTGCGTCAGCGCTTCGTAGGCGCGCAGCGCGGCGTGCGGATCGACACGCTCGAGCGCGACGGCGGAGCCGAGAAGCACGTCGGGCGCTGCGGTGCGCGGCAGTCGCTCGGGCGCAACGGCGACCATCGCCCAGTAGCCGCTGCGCGCCCAGGTCCGCTCGAACACCTCGAACGGCAGGCGCTGCTGCTCGACGAGACCCGAGTTCAGCACGACTTCACCGCGGTCGAGGTCGTAGCCGGTCATGACCGCGTAATGCCAGATCGGAAAGATCGGCAGAGACAGGTTCTGCAGCACGATCACGGGGCTGCCGTCGGCGACTTCGGCGAGCACCGCATCAAGTCGCGGCGGCAGTGTCACCGCCAGCCGACCATGGCGACGCGCGGTCGCCAGCATTTCGGCCTGCAGCGAGCCTTCGCGCGCGGGCAGATAGACCTCGGGCTGCAGCGCGTCCGGCGTGGTCGAAAGTCCACTGGCATTCAGAGCCATCGCAAGCGAGGCCGGCCCGCACTGAAACCGCTCCTGGGCGAAGAAGGGCACGCCGGCCAGCTGGACCTTGCGCGGCAGACCGGCCGGCGTGTGATCGGCGAGTGCGGCGGTCTGCGGCGTCGCGCAGCCTGAGAGCAGGCCCACCAACAGCAGGGCCAAAAGAACAACCCCCGCCGCAGCGGGGGTTGCCGTTTGAGACTTCGCGTCGCTCAACGGATCGGGCGCGTGAAGGGGAACACCTTCGTCAGGCCGAGAATGTCCGTGATCAGCAGCAGCACGAAGATGAACACGATCACGCCGATCGCGTCGCCACCCGCGGGCAACTGATCGAGGCGCTGCGCCAACTGCTGCGCTTCGTCGTCGGTCAGCGCGTTCACCCGCGCCTGTACCTGGGCCGGATCGACCCCGCGCGCCTGCAGCGCGCTGCGGACATCATCTCGAACAAGAAGTTGCGATACGCGGTCGCGGGCCGAAGAGCTGTGCTGCGCGATTTCATCGGTCCCGACCATGCCAGCCTGGGCATTCATGGGCAGGCTGGTGCCCAGCAGGCAGACGGCAGCAACGGTGGCGATGGTGCGGCGGAACAGGGTCATGGTGTCTCCTCCCAGATGGGCTCGGGGCCCGGCGGCGCGAAGTTTGCCACGTACTGCCGCCGCTGCGCGCGGCGGTCAGTCGTATGTCCGAATGAAATCCCGGATCTCGGGGTAGATCACTTCGCGCCAGCGACGGCCGGAAAAGATTCCGTAATGTCCGACATCCTTGGCCGTCAGATGGCGCCGCCGGCTCTTCGGGATCGACTTGCACAAGCCATGCGCCGCTTCGGTCTGACCGCTGCCTGAAATGTCGTCGAGTTCGCCCTCGATCGTGAACAGCGCGGTGCTCCTGATGTCTTCCGGCGCGACGCGTCGCCCGCGCACATGCCACGTTCCCCGTGGCAGCGCATGGTCCTTGAACACGGTGCGAATCGTGTCGAGGTAGTACTCCGCAGGCAGGTCGATCACCGCGTTGTATTCGTCGTAGAAGCGACGATGCGAGTCGACATCGTCCTGGTCGCCCTTGACGAGGTCGAGGTAGTAGTCCCAGTGCGACGACAGATGCCGGTCCGGATTCATCGCGACGAAGCCCGCGTGCTGCAGGAATCCCGGATAGACGCTGCGCAGATAGCCCGGATGGCTGCTCGGCACCTTGAAGATCACGTTGTTCTCGAACCATTCGATCGGCTTGCGGGTCGCCAGCGCATTGACGTCGGTCGGATTGCGGCGCGTGTCGATCGGCCCGCCCATCATCGTCATCGATTTCGGGCTGGCGGGATCCTTCGCGCTTGCCATCAGTGAGATCGCGCCGAGCACCGGCACGGTGGGCTGACATACCGAGATCACATGCACCTGCGGTCCGAGCCGGCGGATGAATTCGGTCACGTAGTCGACATAGTCGTCGAGACGGAACGGACCGTAGGCAATCGGGACCAGGCGGGCGTCGATCCAGTCGGTGATGTAGACGTCGTGATCGGGCAGCAATGCGCGGACCGTGTCGCGCAACAACGTGGCGTGATGTCCCGATAGCGGCGCAAAGACGATGACCTTGGGGTCGTCCCTGCGCTTCGCCTGGCCGTTGGTGAATCCGCGCTTGAAATGGAGCAGGCGGCAGAACGGCCTGGATTCGACGATTTCCTCGGTGACCGGGACGGCGCGGCCGTCGACGATCACCGTATTCAGGTCGAAGCTGGGCTTCTCGTACTGCTTGCCGATGCGGTGCAGCAGGTCGTAGCCCGCGGCGACGCGGCGGGAGAACGGGGTATAGGAGAGCGGGCTGTACGGGGAGGAGAACAGTTCCGATGTGGCCTGTGCCCACACCGCCAGTGGATTCAGTACCTTACGCTGCAGGTCATGCAGGTGATAGAGCATCCGCGACTCCGCTCCGTGCCTTCATCCGCAACTCCATCGTCACGCATTTACGCGAATTATGTTAGCAGGCCCGCGGCGCAGCAATCGGCCGAAATGCCTGCTGAGAAGCCGGCAGTCGCAAGTCCGGGGCCATTGCCCCGCGATTACCAGTAGTTTTCGACCGCAAGCTGGCCCGGCACGCCGCGCCGGGATGTCGCAAACCCGCGCGCGGTCAGCTTCTTGCGCGTATCGGTGACCATTTCGGGGTTGCCGCAGATCATCACGCGCGAGCGCTGCAGGTCGAGCGAAAGCTGCACCTGATGCTCGAGCTGTCCGCTGTCGATCAGGGCCGGGATGCGCTGTCCCAATGTCCCCGGCACGCTGGTGCGGGTCACCACCTGGACATAGCGAAGCTTGCGGGCCTGCTCGCGCAGGTGCTGCTGATCGCGAAAGCCCTCGATCGTGGCGCGGTACGCAAGTTCGTTCGGGTAGCGCACGCTGTGCACGAGGATCAAGTTCTCGTAGTCGTCCCAGGTCTTCGGCTCCCACAGGATCGAAATGAACGGCGCCAGCCCGGTGCCAGTGGCCAGCAGCCAGAGGTCCTTGCCCTGCTCGAAGCGGTCGCAGGTCAGGAAACCGTAGTTCATCTTCTCGACGAAGACGGTGTCGCCGACCTTCAGCCGTGAAAGTTCGGACGTGAAGTCGCCGCCCGGCACGACGATCGAGAAGAATTCAAGATGCTCGTCGTAGCTGGCCGACACGATCGAGTAAGCGCGCCAGACGATGCGGGTCCCCGAAGGATTCTTCGGATTGTCCGGGTCCGCCTTGCTGACGCCGAGGCGAGCGAACTGCCCGGGCGTGAAACGAAAGCCGGCGTAGCGAGTCAGCCGGAACGAGAAGAGGTTGGGTGCCCACGGATGAATCCAGAGGATCTTCTCCGCGGTGTACTTGTCGGGGGCGACCATGGTCGTGGCCCGCGCGTGCCGCGCGCCGACCCTAGCGCTCGAGGTAACGCAGCTTGTCCCGCACGTCCTTCCAGTCGTCCGCGTCGTCCGGGTGGGCCTTCATGCGCGTGATCGGTGACCAGGTGCGCGACAGCTCGGCATTGAGCTTGATGAACTGACGCTGATCTTCCGGCACGTCCTCCTCCGCGTAGATCGCGTTGACCGGGCACTCCGGGATGCAGACGGCACAGTCGATGCACTCGTCGGGCTCGATCGCGAGGAAATTCGGTCCTTCGCGGAAGCAGTCCACCGGACAGACATCGACGCAGTCGGTGTACTTGCACTTGATGCAGGGCTCGGTGACGACGTGTGTCATCGCGTGGTCGGGGAGGATCGCTGAACGCAGGTATTCTATCGCGGTGCGTCATCGAAGACGCCTTTCACACCTCGTCGCAGAGAGGGATTTCCATGCAAACGTCAGTCACGCGCCGGGCGATTCTGACCGCGGCGGCTTCCGCGCTGGCCGCGACGTCCGCGCGCGCGCAATCCGCACGAGGAGCGGGGACGATCAGGATCGGTGAGATCAACAGCTACTCGGCGATCCCGCAGTTCCTGATTCCGTATCGGAAGGCGTGGGAACTGGCGGTCGAGGAGGTCAACGCCGCGGGCGGCGCGCTGGGACGCAAGGTCGAGGTGATCGCGCGCGACGATGCGGGCAAGCCCGACGACGCGATTCGCCATGCGACCGAACTCGTTTCCAGCGAGAAGGTCGACCTGCTCGCCGGCACTTTCCTGTCGAATGTCGGCCTTGCGGTATCCGACTTCGCGTTGCGCAACCGGCGACTGTTCGTCGCCAGCGAGCCGCTGACCGACGCGCTGGTGTGGGAAAAGGGCAATCGCTACACCTTTCGCCTTCGCTCCAGCACCTACATGCAGAGTGCGATGCTGGTCGAGGAGGCCATCAAGCTGCCCGCGAAGCGCTGGGTCACGATTGCGCCCAATTACGAATACGGGCAAAGCGCGGTGGCGAGCTTCAAGGCACTGCTGAAGGCGAAGCGTCCGGACATCGAGTTCGTCGCCGAACAGTGGCCGGCCCAGGGCAAGCTCGAGGCGGGCAGCACGGTGCAAGCGGTGCTCGCCGCGCGGCCGGAAGCGGTCTTCAATGTCACGTTCGGCCCCGATCTGACCCGGCTGGTGCGGGAAGGCAACCTGCGCGGCCTGTTCCCACGCGTGCCGACCGTCAGCCTGCTGTCGGGCGAGCCCGAGTACCTCGATGCACTGAAGGACGAGACGCCCAAAGGCTGGATCGTCACTGGGTACCCGTGGGACCAGATTGCCACCCCCGAACACGCGAAATTCTTCAACGCCTACTACGCACGCCACAAGGAAACGCCGAAACTCGGATCGGTGGTCGGGTACGCGGCGATGCAGGCGATCTTCGCCGCGATCCGCAAGGCGAAATCGACCGATACCGAAAAGCTGATCACCGCGCTGCGTGGCCTGAATTTCGCCACGCCGTTCGGTCCGGTCACGTTCCGCGCGATCGATCAGCAGTCGACTATGGGCGCGTACGTGGGCAAGCTCGACGTTCGCGGCGATCGTGGCACGATGGTCGACTGGCGCTATGCCGATGGCGCGAAGTACCTGCCCGCCGACGACGAGGTGCGCCGCCGCCGCCCGCCCGAGGCCATGAAGTAGTCGCCCGATCTCCTCTTTGGATTTCTTTTTCGCCCAGCTGCTGACGGGGTTTGCCTACGCCTCGACCCTGTTCCTCGTCGCGGCCGGGCTGACGCTCATCTTCGGCGTCACGCGGGTCGTGAACTTCGCGCACGGCTCGCTGTACATGCTGGGCGCGTACCTCGCGTACACCATCACCACGCAGTTGCCGTTGACCGAGGCCGGCTTCTTCGGCGGCGTACTGCTGGCGGCACTGACGGTTGCTGCGGTCGGCGTCGTCGTCGAAGTGGTCGTGCTGCGGCGGATCTACGCCGCACCCGAGATCCTGCAACTGCTCGCGACCTTCGGCGTCGTGCTGATCATCCAGGACATCGCACTCTGGCTGTGGGGACCGGAAGACCTGTTTGCGCCGCGTGCGCCCGGGCTGAAGGGCAGCGTCGAGATCGCCGGTGCATGGGTGCCTCAGTACACGCTGTTCCTGCTGGCGGTCGGCCCGCTGGTATTTGCGCTGCTGTGGCTGATCTTCCGGCGCACGCGCTGGGGCATCTATGTGCGCGCCGCGACCCAGGACGGCGAGATGGCCGGCGCGCTCGGAATCGATCGCAAGGCGTTGTTCACCGCGGTGTTCGCGCTTGGCAGCTTTCTTGCCGGTCTCGCGGGTGCGCTGCAGATTCCGCGCGAATCCGTCAATCTGCAGATGGACCTGAACGTGATCGTCGAAGCGTTCGTCGTGGTCGTCGTCGGTGGGCTCGGCTCGATTGGCGGCGCTGCGCTGGCGGCGGTCCTGATCGGCTTGCTGCACGCGTTCGGCGTCTGGCTGCTTCCGCAATCCGCGTTGGTGCTGGCCTTCGTCGCGATGGCGGTGGTGCTGATCGTGCGCCCGTTCGGGCTGCTCGGCCGCACCGAAGTCGCCGCGCATGCGAACGCAGCCGCACATGCGCCGTTCAGGCCTGCAGGAAGCACCTTGAAGTGGATCGCGGCCGGTGCGGCTGCCGTCGCGGCCAGTGCGCCGCTGTGGGCCGGCGACTATCTGCTGGTCATCCTGACCGAGATGGCGATACTCGCCGTGTTCGCGGCCAGCCTGCACTTCTTCATGGGGCTCGGCGGCATCACCTCGTTCGGGCACGCTGCGTTCTTCGGGCTCGGTGCCTATGGCGCCGCGCTGCTTGCCAAGCACGTCGGAGCCGGGTTCGCGCTCGGCGTGGTTGCCGGGCCATTGCTCGCGTTTCTCGGCGCGCTCGCGGCCGGGTGGTTCGTGCTGCGGGCGCGCGGGGTCTACGCCGCGATGCTGACGTTGGCCTTCGCGCAGATCCTCTGGTCGGCCGCGGTTCAGTGGGTCGGCGTCACGGGCGGCGACAACGGCGTGCTCGGGCTCTGGCCGCCGGCGCTGCTCAGGTCGCGGTCCGCGTATTTCCTGTTCACGCTCGCGCTCGCCATTCTCAGCCTGTGGCTGCTGCGCCGCGCCGCGCTGGCTCCGCTCGGATTCGCGCTGCGGGCCGCGCGCGACGCGCCCGACCGCGCGACGGCAAGCGGCATCGACGCGTTGCGCGTGCAGTGGCTGGCGTTCGCGGCCGGAGGACTTTTTGCCGGGCTGGCCGGCGTGCTGAACACCTACCAGAAAGGTTCGGTCTTTCCCAACGTGCTCGCTCTGCCGCAGTCGCTCGACGGACTGCTGATGGTGCTGCTCGGGGGCGTGCAGACCCTGTCCGGTCCGATCATCGGCGCCGTGTCGTATCACGCGCTGACGGTCGAACTGACACGCACCACCGAGCACTGGCGGCTCGCGCTCGGCACGGCCATCGTCGTGCTCGTGCTGGCCTTCCCGCAAGGGATCGCGGGTTTCCTGCGAGCGCGCTTCGAGGCAACGAAATGAGCCTGCTGACGCTCGAAGGGGTCCGCAAGAACTTTGCCGGCGTGCACGCGGTCGACGGTGTCACGCTGACGCTCGCAGTGGGCGAGTTCACCGCGCTGATCGGACCCAACGGAGCCGGCAAGACGACGCTGTTCTCGACGATCGCCGGCCAGCTGAGGGCCGATGGAGGCCGCATTGCATTCGGCGGGCATACGATCAACGGCCAGACGCCGGCGCGGCTCGCGAGGCTGGGCATCGGCAGGACGTTCCAGACCGCGCATGTGTTCGGATCGATGACGGTGCTGGACAACGTGCAGCTGGCGGTCGCGGTGCGACAGGGCTCGCAGTTCGACGCGTTGCGTGCCCTGTGGAGGCGCAATGATGAAACCGCGCGCGTGCTGCTTGGCCGGGTAGGACTCGGGCCACTCGCGGGAGCGGCTGCCGCGAGCCTCGCATACGGCGATGTCAAGCGGCTGGAGTTCGCGATCGCACTGGCGGGCCGTCCGCGCCTGCTGCTGATGGACGAGCCGACTGCCGGGATGGCGCCCGGGGAACGACTTGCGCTGATGGACCTCGTGCGCGATGTCGCGCGGGAAACCGGCCTGACCGTGCTGTTTACGGAACACAGCATGGAGGTGGTGTTCGGCTACGCGCGGCGCGTGATCGTGATGTCGCGCGGGATCGTGATCGCCGACGGCGATCCCGAGTCCGTGCGCGTCGACCCGGCGGCGCGGGCCGCGTACTTCGGAGAGGCGGCATGAGTGCGGCGCTGCGAATCCGCCAGCTCGACGCCTTCCATGGGCCCGCGCAGGCGCTTTTCGCGCTCGATTTCGACGTCAATGCGGGTGAAGTCGTCGCGTTGATCGGGCGCAACGGCGCCGGCAAGTCGACCACGCTGAAGGCGCTGATGGGGCTCGTCCGCGCCACCGGCACGATCGAAGTCGAAGGCGCGCGCGTCGATCGTCTGCCGAGCCATGATCGGGCGCGGCGCGGGCTGGGGTACGTGCCCGAGGACCGACGCATCTTCACCGATCTGACGGTGCGCGAGAACCTGCTGGTCGGCGCGCGGGGCCGGAAACTGGATGCGGAGCCGGTGCTTCAGCTCTTTCCGAACCTGCGCGAAGTGCTCGATCGCCCGGCCGCGCAGATGAGCGGAGGCGAACAGCAGATGCTGGCCGTCGCCCGCACGCTGTGTGCCGTCCCGCGCGTCGTGCTGCTGGACGAGCCGTCCGAGGGCATCGCGCCGATGATCGTTGCGGCGATGATCCGCGCCGTGAAGGCAATGAAGCAGGACGGCGTCAGCGTGCTGCTTTCCGAACAGAACCCGCGTTTTGTCGCCGCGGTCGCCGATCGGGCGCTGCTGATCGACCGCGGCCATCAGGTCGGCACGGCCACGATCGACGACCTGAAGGCACAGACCGAGCCGGTGCGACGCGTGCTCGGCCTGTAAGCCGACGCTTGCCATCGACGGCCCCACCCGGGCAGGAATCACGTGGCGGAGAATGCAGGTGTGCCGCAACGCGGCGCCCTGAACCGGAGCCAGACGATGGATTTTGAATTTTCCCCCGAGACAGTGGCGATGCAGCAGACGCTGCGCCGCTTCATCGAGCGCGAAGTGCTGCCGACGAACAGCGAATGGCATCGGCTGGCCGAATCCGGCAGCTATCCGCTCGCGGTCGTTGAACCATTGAAGGCGAAGGCGAGATCGCTCGGGCTGTGGAACCTGTTCCTGCCGGGCCTGAAGCCCGACGAGCCCGGTACCCGGATGTCGAATCTCGACTACGCACCGATGGCCGAGATCATGGGGCGCATTCCGTGGTCGTCGGAAGTGTTCAACTGCAATGCTCCGGACACCGGCAACATCGAGCTGCTGCACCTGGCGGCGACGCCGGCGCAGCGGGAGCGCTGGCTGAAGCCGCTGCTCGCGGGCGAGATCCGCTCCTGCTTTGCGATGACCGAGCCCGACGTCGCTTCATCGGATGCGACCAACATCCGCACCAGCATTCGCCGCGACGGCGATTCGTACGTGATCAACGGCCGCAAATGGTTCATCACCAACGCGGCGCACCCGAACTGCCGCATCGCGATCGTGCTCGGTGTCACCGACGAGCGCAGCGACGCCGATCCTCATCGCCGCCATTCGATGGTGCTCGTGCCGATGGACACGCCCGGGCTGACGGTCGTGCGCAACATCCCGATCATGCATCACCACTCGCCCGACGGACACTGCGAGCTGGTGTTCCGCGACGTGCGCGTGCCGGCGACCAACGTGCTCGGCGAGGAGGGCCAGGGTTTCAAGCTCGCGCAGGCGCGGCTGGGGCCCGGGCGCGTGCATCACTGCATGCGCACGATCGGGCAGTGCGAACTGGCGCTCGAGCTGATGTGCGAACGCGCGCTCGAACGCCGCACCTTCGGCAGGTACCTGGCGGACTTCGCCAACGTGCAGGACTGGATCGCGCAGTCGCGCATCGAGATCGACCAGGCGCGACTGCTCGTCCTGCGCGCCGCGTGGCTGATGGACCGCGCCGGCAACGCGGCCGCACGCGTCGACGTGTCGGCGATCAAGGTGGTCGCCGCGCAGTTGCAGACGCGCGTGGTCGACCGCGCGATGCAGGTCTTCGGCGCGATGGGGCTGACGCCGGATGTGCCGCTGTCCTACCTGTGGACATGGGGTCGCGCGCTGCGGTTCATCGATGGTCCGGACGAGGTGCATCTGCGCACAGTTGCGCGTGCCGAACTTGCCCGCGCGAAGGAACATCGCGGCTCGACCGCCGCCTACTATCGGGTCGGCTGATCGGCATCGATCCGGGCCCGAGCGCGGCCGGACAAGAGGCTGAAAAGCAGGCGTGGCCCCTTACAATCCGGCCGCGCCTGCCGCGCTCCCGCCATGATCATCACCAGCCTGCTCGACACCGACCTGTACAAGTTCACGATGATGCAGGTCGTGCTGCATCAGTTTCCCGGCGCCCAGGTCGAATACAGGTTCAAGTGCCGCAATCCCGGCATCGATCTCACCCCGTACATCGACGAGATCCGCGAGCAGATCCACTGGCTGTGCACGCTGCGGTTCAAGGAGCCCGAGCTCGATTACCTGCGCAACATGCGCTTCATCAAGAGCGATTTCGTCGACTTCCTCGGGCTGTTCCAGCTGAACACCAAGTACATCACGGTCGATCCGTCGCCGAAGAAGAACGGCGAGATCGAGATCGTGATCAAGGGGCCGTGGCTGCACACGATCCTGTTCGAGATCCCGGTGCTGTCGATCGTCAATGAGGTCTACTTTCGCGCGACCCGGCCGCACCCCGATTTCGCGGAGGGCCGACGACGCCTGGCGCAGAAGATCGCGCTGATCCGCGACGATCCGGGGCTGGTGGGAGCCAACGGGCCGAAGATCGCCGACTACGGGACGCGGCGCCGATTCTCGCGCCTGTGGCAGGACGAGGTGCTGCTGACGCTGAGGGAGACTCTGCGCGAGAACCTGGCCGGCACCAGCAACGTGATGTTCGCGTACAAGCATGGCCTGATCCCGCTCGGAACGATGGCGCACGAGTACCTGCAGGCGTGCCAGGCGCTGGGACCGCGGTTGCGCGATTCGCAGACTTTCGGCTTCGAATCCTGGGCGAAGGAGTATCGCGGCGACCTCGGCATCGCGCTGTCGGACGTGTTCGGAATGGACGCGTTCCTGCGCGACTACGACATGTACTTCTGCAAGCTGTTCGACGGCACCCGGCATGACTCGGGCGACCCGCTCGACTGGGGCGAGCGGATGATCGCGCACTACGAGAAGAACCGGGTCGACCCGAGGACGAAGACGCTGGTTTTTTCGGATGCCTTGACGATCCCCAAGGTGATCGAGCTGTACCGGCGCTTCAATGGTCGCGCGCGGCTGGCATTCGGCGTCGGCACCAACCTGACCAATGATCTCGGCTATACACCGCTGCAGATCGTGATCAAGATGATCCGCTGCAACGGCCAGCCGGTGGCCAAGCTGTCGGACTCGCCCGAGAAGAACATGTGCGACGACGAGGCGTACCTGGCGTATCTGCGGCAAGTGTTCGAAATCAGGCAATGACCCGAACCAACCATGGTCGAGAGTGCAAAGGAAGCGCGCGAACGCGCTGAAATCGTCAAGGGCGCGCACGAGCTGGTCAACCAGGTTGCTGCCGAGCCGCTGATCGCGGCGGTCGAGCGCGGTGACATGAGCGCCGCGGTGCTAATCGCCCGCCTGCCGCTCGTTCCAGCGGCCGGGCTGATGGGCCACATCTACGACATCGAGCTGGCGGACGCGCTCGATGCCGCCGGCCATCGCGCGCTGGCGCTCGGTGTGCGCAAGCTCGTCGCACTTGGCTTCAACGTCGCCTCGACGGTGATCGAGGACAACGCGACGCCAGACGAAGACGCGGCGAAGCGGCGGATCGGCATCGAAGGGCTGCGGCTCGGATTCGCGACTGCGGAGGAGATGGACGCCCAGCGGCTGGCGATTCCGCTGCTGGTCGGGGTGGTGCTGCCGCCGGCATACCACTGGCGGCGGCGTGCGACGGCGGTGCAGACGGTGCGCAAGATCGAAGAGCGCGTGCTGGCGCAAATTGCGCTGGAAGTCGAGCGCGGCGCCACGCGCTGTCGCCTGGATGCGCGCAAGTTCGCCGACGGTGGCCTGCGGGGAGAAATCGGCGAACGCCTGACCGCGGCATTGCGCGCGCGCGGCTTCACCGCCGACGTCTCCAGCAGCGGCAATCAGCTGAACGTGCGCTGGGACAGCTGACGCCGCGCGCTGCGGGCAGGGCCGCAGCCATATAATCGGCCGCTCGCCCATGACCCAGCTCTCACAGCGCGCCGACAGCCTCGGCACCGAAAACGCCTTCGTCGTCCTGGCGGAGGTCAATCAGCTGCTCCGCGCGGGACGCGACATCGTCTCGTTCTGCATCGGCCAGCCGGATTTTCCGACGCCGACGCACATCCAGGACGCCGCGATCGAGGCGATCCGAGCCGGTCGGCACGGCTACACGCCGTCGGCAGGCATCGATGAACTGCGCGCAGCGGCGGCGCGCGCGATGAGCGAACTGCGCGGCATCGAGATCGCGCCCGACGACGTCGTGGTCGGTGCCGGCGCCAAGCCTTTCATCTCCTACGCGATTGCCTCGGTGACCGACCACGGAGTCGGCGACGAGGTGATCTATCCGGTCCCGGGATTCCCGATCTATGAATCGCAGATCCGCGCCAACGGCGCGGTGCCGGTTGCGCTGCCGCTGCGCGAAGCGCGACGTTTTGCATTCGACCCGGAAGAACTGGCGGCGCGCATCACGCCGCGCACGAAACTGCTGATCCTGAACACGCCGCACAACCCGACCGGCGGGCTGTTGACGCGGGCGGACCTGGAGGCCATTGCCGCAGTGCTTGCGCGGCATCCGCAGGTGTGGGTGTACGCGGACGAGATCTACTCGCGGCTGGTGTATGAGGGCGTATTCGCCTCGATCGCCGCGCTGCCCGGCATGCAGGAGCGCACCATCATCTCGGACGGGGCCTCCAAGACGTACGCGATGACGGGCTGGCGCATCGGTTTCACCGCCAACCGCCGACTGGCGCCGGTGTTCACGCGCTGGATCACCAACACCGAGTCCTGCGCTTCGCAGATCAGCCAATGGGCGGCGGTGCAGGCGCTGAACGGGCCGCAGGACGAGGCCGAGACGATGCGCGAGCGTTTCCGCGCGCGCCGCGACCTGATCGTGCGGCGGTTGAATCAGGTGCCCGGCTTCTCCTGCGCGAGCCCCGGCGGTGCGTTCTACGCGTGGCCGAACGTGACCGAGGCCTGCGCGCTGATCGGCGCCCGGGACTCCGAGGAACTGCGGCAGCGGCTGCTGTACGAGGCCGGCGTGGCCGTGCTGGCCGACATCCACTTCGGGCCGCGTGTCGCCGGCGACGGGCAGCACATCCGCTTCTCGTACGCCGCGAGCGAGAAGGCGATCGAGGCGGGCGTGGAGCGCATCGCCGCGTTCATCAGGCGCGCGACGCTGCCGCCGAGGAAATGATGGATACGGCGCGTGCGCGTGCGGCGATCCTGGCGCGGATCCGTGCCAACCAGCGGCGTGCCCCGCAGCCGACGGCGGTGGAGCTGGCGGCCGCACAGGATTACCTCGCTCAGCACCCCGCGGGGCCGCGCCCGACGATCGCGGGCGACCGGAAGGCGCGCTTCCGCGCGATGGCCGAGCGCAGCGAGAGCACGGTTGACGAGGTGGCGCGGCTCGCCGATGCGCCGCCTGCGGTTGCGCGCTATCTGTCGGCGCAGCAGCTCGACACGCATGCGGTCGTCTGGCCGACGCTGGCAAACCTCGACTGGGCCGCGGCGGGCATCCGGATCGAGGCCCGCCCGCCGCGGCGCGATGAGTCCAGCGGCGCCGATCGACTCGGCATCACCGGCTGCTTCTGCGCTCTGGCGGAAACCGGCACGCTCGTGCTGCTCTCGGGACCGGACACGCATTCGTCGACCCATCTGCTGCCGGAGACGCACGTCGCGCTGGTGCCGGCCTCGCGCATCGTGCGCGACATGGAGGACGCGTTCGCGCTGATGCGGAGCGAGCGCGGCTCGCTGCCGCGGTCGGTCAACATGGTTTCGGGCCCGTCGCGCACGGCCGACATCGAGCAGACCATCGTGCTCGGCGCGCACGGACCCTATCGCGTGCACATCGTGATCATCGGGCAGGAGTAGCCGCGATGCTTCCGCACATCGTGGTGACCCGACGAATCTTTCCTGAATTGATCGATGAGCTGAAGCTCGCGTACACGGTGAGCGACAACCAGGCCGACGCGATGTGGACCGCCGCGCACTTCGCCGAACAGCTGCGCGATGCGGACGGCGCGTTGCTCACTTCGGGCGAGCGCGTCGACGAGGGCCTGCTCGCCGGCTGTCCGAAGCTGAAGGTGGTCAGCAACATTGCGGTCGGGTTCAACAACATCGACGTGGCCGCCTGTACGCGGCACGGGGTCGTCGCCACCAACACGCCGGACGTGCTGAACGAGGCCACCGCCGACCACGCCTGGGCGCTGCTGCTGGCCGCGGCGCGGCGGGTCAGCGAGTCCGAGCGCTGGCTGCGTGCCGGCCACTGGCAGCGCTGGACGTTCGAGATGTTCATGGGCGCCGACCTGCATGGCAGCACGCTTGGCGTGCTTGGCATGGGCCGGATCGGCCGCGCGATCGCGCGGCGCGCGCAGGGTTTCGGCATGCGCGTGCTGTACCACAACCGACATCGGCTGCCGAGCCAGGAGGAGGGCGGCGCGCAGTGGGTCGCGAAGGAGGATCTTCTGCGCCAGGCGGACCACCTGATCATCGTCGTGCCCGGCAGCCGCGACACGCAGCACCTGATCGGCAGCGCGGAGCTGGCGTTGATGAAGCCGTCGGCGGTGCTGGTCAACATCGCGCGTGGAGGCGTGGTCGATGACGACGCGCTGGCGGACGCACTGCGTGCGCACCGCCTCGCCGCCGCCGGGCTCGACGTGTTCGAAGACGAGCCGAAGGTGCGGGCCGGGCTGCTGCAGCTCGACAACGTGGTGCTGACTCCGCATATCGCGTCGAGCACGCGCACGACGCGGGAAGCGATGGCACGCCTTGCGATGCGCAACCTTGCCGACGCGTTCCAGGGCCGACGTCCGTCTGCCCTGCTGAATCCGGACGTCTGGGAAGTCCGCCGTCACTAGGAGCGAGGGGAACGCCGATGTCAGACATCAAGTACGTGCGGCAGCACAGCCTGTCGCTGAAGGAAGCGAAGAAGGTGGCGCAGCAGACCGCCGACGACCTCGCCGATGAATACGGCCTGAAGAGCGAGTGGAACGGCGACACGCTGCACTTTCATCGCAGCGGCGTCGAGGGGCACATGCACGTGAACACGAGCCAGATCGACCTGAACGTCAAGCTCGGTTTTCTGCTGAAGCCGTTCAAGGCCAAGTTCGAGCAGCACATCGAGCGCCACCTGGACGAACTGCTGAACCACGCGAAGCCGGCGAAGGCAACGGCAAAGAGCGCGGCAAAAAGCGGCAGCAAGAAGGCCTGAGCCTCCTGCATCCGCTCGCGCGCGCGCTCGCCATCGAGCCGATGCGCGCTGATGACAAATTCGTGCAGCGCCTGTTGATGGGTCACCTATCCTGGTGGGAATCCCGCATTAATTGTCATGCACGCGTCGTAGGATTCGGCGCTCATCGCGTGCGGGAGAGGCAGTGTCTGCGGGATCAGGCGCCGACGGCAGCAGCAGGTGTGCCGGTGGTGACGGATTGCGGTTATCGCGTGTTCTGTGGGTCGACCTGCGTGTTGACGGGACCGAATCCGATGCGCTGTCCGAACTGGCCGCAATCTGCGACGTCGTAGCGACGACGCGCCCCGGTGCGATCGACGAGGAGTTGCATCGCATCCGGCCCGACGTCCTTTGCTTCGATTTCGACCGGCCCGATCGTCGCGGCCTTGCCGCCCTGCAGTCCGTCCGGCAGCGCCATCCCGCGCTGCCGATCCTGATGCTCACCGACGAACACTCCGAGGCGCTTGCGGTATGGGCGCTGCGCTCGCGCGTGTGGGATTACATGGTGAAGCCGGTTCACCAGCAGGAACTCCTCGCGACGCTGCGGGCGCTCGAAGTGGCATCCGCAGGGCGGACGGCCTGGGGCAATCGCCGCCCATTGCGGCCGCCACCACTGCCGGCGGACGTGCGCGTGCGCCTGTACGACCATCGCCGCAGGTCGAC
>JBAIYN010000340.1:0-5783 GCA_037915775.1 Burkholderiales bacterium
CGTTGTCGAAGATGCGCTTGTTCGGCCGCACCCAGTCGTTCTTCTGGATCGCCTTGGCGAACGGCGCGTAGGCGCGGTTGCCGGCGATCACGTCGACCGTCTTCTTCACCACCTTGACGTAGTCCTCCGGCAGCGCGCGCGAGTCGGTGCGCGGATAGGTCAGCACCTTGTGTTTCTCGTACAGCGCCTGCGCCAGCGCCAGCGTGGTCTTGGCGGAAAAGCCGAAGCGGCCATTGGCCTCGCGCTGCAGTGAGGTGAGGTCGAACAGCAGCGGCGGCGCCTGCGTGGAGGGCTTCGATTCCTCGCTGACGGTGCCGCTCTTCCCCGTGCAGGCGGCGACGATCGATTCGGCGCGCGCGCGGTCCCACAGGCGCTCGGCGCGGCCCTCGGGATCGTCGTCACGCTTCTTGAAGTCGGGATCGAACCAGCGGCCGTCGTACGAACCGGCTTTGGCGCCGAAGGTCGCGCGGACCTCCCAGTAATCGCGCGGCTCGAACTGCTGGATCTTCTCCTCGCGCTCGACCACCAGCGCCAGCGTCGGCGTCTGCACGCGCCCGACCGTGGTGAGGAAAAAGCCGCCGTCCTTGCTGTTGAAGGCGGTCAGCGCACGCGTGCCATTGATGCCGACCAGCCAGTCGGCCTCGGCGCGCGAGCGTGCCGCCTCCTCCAGCCGGAGCATCTGCGCGTCGCTGCGCAGTTCGTCGAACGCCTCGCGGATCGCCGCCGGCGTCATCGACTGCAGCCACAGCCGCTGAATCGGTTGCTTCGCGTGCGCGAACTGCACGATGTAGCGGAAGATCAGCTCGCCTTCGCGGCCGGCGTCGCAGGCGTTGATCAAGGCGCGCACGTCCTTGCGCTTGATCAGTCGCGCCAGCAGCTTGAGCCGGTCCTCGGCGCGCTTGTCGATCGGTGCGACTTCGAACGCGGGCGGGATCATCGGCAGGTGCGCGAAGCTCCACTTGCCGCGCTGGACTTCGACCGGATTCGACAGCTGCAACAGGTGGCCGACGGCGGATGCCAGCACGTACGTGTCGGACTCGTAGTAGTCCGCGTGCTTGGTGAAGCCGCCCAGTGCGCGCGCGATGTCGGCCGCGACCGAGGGCTTTTCGGCGATGATCAGTGTCTTGCTCATTGGGTGGAAGACGAAAAAGAAACCGCCATCAACGGCGGTCCTTCTTTTTTCAGACTAACACCGAACAGCCGTTTCCTTGCAAGTCGCTCCGGACGCGGTCAACCGCCGATCGGCGCAGTTCGCCCATTGGCGGCCGTCGGGCCGCTCCCGCCCGGATTCAATTAAGCAACCGGTCCTCGCCGTCGTCGAGCAGTTCCTCGAGCAGCAGGATGTCGATGTCCGCCTGCTGGCTCCACAGCACCATCAGGACGATCACCTTCAGCCGCGTCAGCGACACCGGCGACTCATCGATCGCCAGCGCGCGCTCGACGACGATTTCGCGCTGCGCCGAACTCAGCTGGCCGTGCGCTTCGAGGAAGGACAGGAAGGCAACCGCCTCGGCGCCGAGGCGCCCGATCTCGAACCCGGCGTACACGCGGAACGCACCCGGCTGCGGGTCGCGCAGAACCTGTGATTCCTGCGTGACGCGCTGCAGCCCCTGCAGCCAGGCCACCGCGTCGGTGATCTCGTCGGCGTCGAATCCCGCGGCGGCGAGCTTTCTGGCGAGCGCTTCGCCCTCGGGGCAGGCATTCAGCGCGCCGTAGTTTTCGTACAGGTAGACGAGAACATCGAACATCGGCGCCGCCACTTTATCTGCTTGGCCGCGCGGACGCAAACATTGCCGCGCGGCCTACCGCAACCTTTGGTACCGGTTGCCGGGCAGGCGCTCAATATATTGGGCCAGCTCGAGTTCCAGCAGTTCGGCGGTCAGGCTGCCCGCGTCGCGCCCGGTACGCGCCGCCAGCGTGTCGAGGTCGACCGGGTCGAATCCCATCGCGGACAGCAGCGCGCCGGCGGGCGTCGCCCGCGCCGGGTGCGCCGATTCGCCGGTCCCGCCCCGTGCAACGATCTTCAGTTCGTCGAGGATGTCGGCCGCCTCTTCGACGAGCTTGGCGCCGTCCTTGATCAGCCGATGGCATCCCTTGGCCATCGGCGAATGGATCGACCCCGGCACCGCGAAGACCTCGCGACCGGCCTCGGCCGCCAGCCGCGCGGTGATCAGTGAACCGGAGCGCAGCGCGGCCTCGACCACGAGCACGCCGCGTGCCAGCCCGGCGATGATGCGGTTGCGGCGGGGAAAGTTGTGCGCAATGCCCGGCGTGCCGAGCGCAAACTCGGACAGCACGACGCCGCGCCTGCGGATCGCGAGCGTGAGCGCCTTGTTCGACGCCGGGTAGACGACGTCGACGCCGGTGCCGACGACCGCGATGGTCGACGCGTCGGCACCGTCGTCGGCGGCCAGCAAGGCGCCGCGATGCGCCGCCGCGTCGATGCCCAATGCGAGGCCACTGACGACCGTCAGGCCGGCGTGCGCGAGGCGCTGTGCGAACGCGGTCGCGGTGTCTGTTCCCTGCCGGGTCGCATTGCGGCTGCCGACGATCGCGATCGCAGGCCGATTCAGCAGTTCGACACGGCCGATCGCGTACAGCAGCGGCGGCGGATCGGGCGTCGCGAGCAGCGTCTGCGGGTAAGTGGCGTCGGCAAGCGTGACGAGCGCGCGCCCGTCATCGGCGCCCAGCCAGTCCTCGGCCCCGGCGATCGCTTGCGCGATCGAGGGATCCGCCGGGGCGGCGAGCGTTTGCGCGAGCGCCTGCGGCACATGGCGCGCGAGCGCCGGCGCGCCGGCGTCGAAGATCGCGGCGGGCAGGCCGAACGCGCCGAGCAACGTCCGCGCCGTGCGCGGCCCGATGTCGGGAGTCAGCGACAGCCGCAGCCAGGCCGCGCGCTCGGACGGGTCCATGCGCAGAAAACAAACGCGCCGGCAGCGCCGGCGCGATGGGGAGTGGATGGGTTATGGACCAGGATCAGGCGTACGCGCCGTGCCAGCGGCGTCACTCGCCGGCCGCCTTCTCCGCGACGAGGGGCGTTGCGCTGGCGACCGGCACCGCGTCGCCCGAATCGGGATCGACGAAGCGATCGCCGACCTTGACGGGCTTGGTGACGCGCATGATGAGTCCGTACGAAATCGTCTCGGCAACGCGGAACACGAACATTTCCCCGATACGCTCGTCGGGCAGCTTGATGAACTGCCGGCCATCGACGGTGCGGTCGCGCACGGTCGCGCCCGTGTCGAGAAGTGCGAGCACATGGCCGACTTCGAGGCCGTCGCGCGCACCTCGGTTCAGCGCGACGATGCTCTGCGTGCCGGCCTGGTTGACGCCGCCATAGATGGAGATGATGCGCCCGTTGATCGGACGCTCCGGCGGGTGCGGCACGTACGAAACCAGCGCCTGCGCGGTGATCGGTACCAGCCGGTCGCCGACGCCGATTTCCTGCTTGCTCTCCTCGACCCGCAGCGTGGTGACCTCGCCGCCCTTCGTCACTCTCGCCACGCCGAGGTAAAAGGCTTCATATGCGATCGGTGTCTTGCGGCTTTCGTCGTCCGGGTCGAACAACGGGCGGGCAGGACGGAACACGTGGTAGTCGCGCACCTTGTCGTCGGTGATGCCGCGCGCGTACGCGGTGTCGCCGCGACCGAGGAACACGCGTCCTTCCTGCGTGGCGACGATGCGCGGGTACTTGCTCAACTCATCGGCGGTGACGACCAGCGGACGGGACAGGAACGGCTCGATCAGCTTGGCCGGAATGCTGGGGATCGCCCGCTTTTCCGTGCCGAGGTCGCGTACTCGCGGAGACAGTCGCACCACGTCGCCCGGCGCGCCTGCCTCGCCCGCCAGCTCGAGCCGCGCGCGGCCGTCGGCTTTTACCAGTCGAAGTTGCTGGCCCGGATAGATCAGATGCGGGTTGCGGATCTGTTCCTTGTTCATTCCCCACAGTTCCGGCCAGCGCCACGGCGACGTCAAGAATATGGTCGAGATGCCCCACAGCGTGTCGCCCGACTTCACGGTGTACGTGTCGGGGGCGTTGGGAGCCAGCGCCGACAGCGGCACGCCTGCCTGCGCGACCTGCTCCGCGGTGCTGCGCTGCTGTTCCGTGACGGGCCAGCGCACGCTCGCCGGCTCGACCGCGCGCGCCTGCTGGCTGACAGCCCATGCGACAGCGACGACAAACGCCCCACAGAGCGCGGCGCGCAGGCGCCGGCGGTGACTGTCGAGGCTTCGGGAGTGGGTCATGATTCAGCTTCCCTTTCGCGCACCGAGCTGCGGTGCGGACAGCGACGCACGAGCGCCGCGATGGATCGCAACAAGATCACAAGGCGCTTAAAATTCTGCCCCTAATGCCTTGATATCGCAACGGTTATCGACCAAAGGGATGAGCTGTTTGCGGCGAAGCCGATCGATTGAGGCGAGATTGAAACATTTGACCGAGAGTGCGCATTTCCTTCGTCGCAGATTGCGATCGACAATCGGACTAATCCTTTGAGCGAATCTTCTCGTGGCCAAGCTCGACATCCTCGAATACCCCGACCCGCGCCTGAAGAAGGTTGCCCGGCCCGTGCACGTGTTCGACGGCCGGCTGCGGCAGCTGGTCGCCGACATGGCCGAAACGATGTATGCGGCCCCCGGCGTCGGTCTCGCGGCCACGCAGGTCGATGTGCACGAGCGCGTGATCGTTATCGACGTGTCGGAAACCAGGGATCAGCTGCGTGTCTTCATCAATCCCGAGATCCTGTGGGCCGCGGACGAAACGGCACTGTGCGAGGAGGGCTGCCTGTCGGTGCCCGGCATCTACGAAGAGGTCCGGCGCCCGGTGCGCGTCGGGGTCCGGGCGCAGAACGAGAACGGCGAGACCTTCACGCTCGACTGCGAAGGCATGCTCGCGGTGTGCATCCAGCACGAAATGGACCACCTGAGCGGCAAGGTCTTCGTCGAGTATCTGTCTCAGCTCAAGCAGGACCGGATCAGGTCGAAGCTGAAGAAGCGCAAGGCCCGCGAGCCGGCATAGCGCAGCTCGCGGTCGCCGCGGCATGCATCGTGCGTGAACTTCCGCTGGCGAGCAGTGCGCGAATCGCCTCGGGCAGGCGCGCAGAAGCGCGTCGATAGAATCGATGCATGCGCATCGTATTCGCCGGCACGCCGGAGTTTGCCGCCGCGGCGCTGGCGGCACTCATCGAGGCCGCGCCGGGCTGCGGCTGGCAGAGTCCGCTCGTACTGACGCAACCGGACCGGCCCGCCGGCCGCGGTCTGAAGCTGGCGCCGAGCCCGGTCAGGCGACTGGCTCTCGAGCATCGCATCGAGGTCGCCGCGCCGGCGACGCTGAGCCTGAAGAAGGGCGGCGATGCTGCGGCGGCCGCGCACGCCCGACTCGCATCCGCAAATGCCGACGTGCTGGTCGTTGCTGCCTACGGGCTGATCCTGCCGCAGGCGGTACTTGATATCCCGCGTGGCCTGCCTGACGCGGGCGCCGGGCGCATCACGGCGGTGAACATCCATGCGTCGCTGCTGCCGCGCTGGCGCGGTGCGGCGCCGGTCGCGCGCGCGTTGGAGGCCGGTGACGCGGAAACGGGCATCACGATCATGCAGATGGATGCCGGCCTCGATACCGGCCCGATGCTGCTCGTCGAGCGCACGCCAATCGGCCGCGCCGACACCGGCGCGACGCTGACCGACCGCCTTGCCCACTTGGGGGCGCGCATGATCGTGCGCGCGTTGCGCGCGGCGGAACGGGGCGAACTGCGCGCGCAGCCGCAACCGGCCGACGGGGTGACCTA
>JBAIYN010000064.1:0-4812 GCA_037915775.1 Burkholderiales bacterium
GGCGAAAAGAAGAACAGCGACGCGCTGGCGCAGAAGATGGCAGCGCTGTGCGACGTGTACGCGAACGACGCGTTCGGCACCGCGCATCGCGCCGAAGCGACCACGCATGGCATCGCGAAGTTCGCCAGGATTGCGTGCGCCGGCCCGTTGCTGGCCGCCGAGATCGATGCGCTGAGCCGCGCGCTCGGCAACCCGAAGCGGCCGCTCGTGGCGATCGTTGCCGGCTCGAAGGTGTCGACCAAGCTGACGATCCTGAACAATCTGGCTGCCAAGGTGGACCGCCTGGTCGTGGGCGGCGGCATCGCCAACACCTTTCTGCTCGCCGAAGGGATGCCGATCGGCAAGTCGCTGGCCGAGCCGGATCTGGTGCCCGAGTGCAAGAAGGTGCTGGCGACGCTGGCGGAAAAGGGCGGCACGCTGCCGCTGCCGATCGACGTGGTCGTGGCGAAGGAATTCAAGGCCGATGCGACGCCGCGCGTGACGCGTGCCGACAGCGTTCAGCCCGACGAGATGATCCTCGACGTCGGGCCGTCGAGCGCGCTGGGCTTGACGCACGTGATCCAGGAGGCCGGCACCATCATCTGGAACGGGCCGGTGGGCGTGTTCGAATTTGACGCTTTCGCCAACGGCACGCACCAGCTCGCGCTGTCGATCGCCAGCGCCACGGCGCGCGGTGCATTCTCGATCGCGGGTGGCGGCGACACGCTGGCCGCGATTGCCAAGTACGGGATCGCTGACCGCATCAGCTACATCTCGACCGGCGGCGGCGCCTTTCTGGAATTCCTGGAGGGCAAGACTCTGCCGGCGATCGAGGTGCTCGAACAGCGGGCGCGGGCCTGAGCGGATGCCGCGCAGTACCAAGATCGTCGCCACGCTGGGCCCCGCATCGAGCGACCCGCTCGTGCTGCGGCGGATGCTCGCCGCGGGCGTCGATGTGGTGCGCTTCAACTTCTCGCACGGGAAGGCGGAAGACCATCTGGCGCGCGCCAGGATCGTTCGCGAGGCGGCCCAGGCATGCGGGCGAGAGGTCGCGATCATGGGGGACCTGCAGGGCCCGAAGATCCGCGTGGGGAAGTTCGAGAACGGCAAGGTCGAACTGGTTGCCGGAGCGCCGTTCGTGCTGGACGCGGAGTCCGAGCTCGGGACCGCGCAGCGCGCCGGCCTGGACTACAAGGACCTGACGCGCGACGTGCGCCCGGGCGACGTGCTGCTGCTGAACGACGGCCTGATCGTGCTCGACGTCGAGCGCGTGACCGGAACCGAGATCCACACCATCGTCCGGCTCGGTGGCGAGCTGTCCAACAACAAGGGCATCAACAAGCAGGGGGGCGGGCTGTCTGCGCCGGCGCTGACCGCGAAGGACGTGCGCGACATCGAAACCGCGATGGAATGCGGCGCCGATTTCATCGCTGTGTCGTTCGTGAAGAACCGCACCGACGTCGAGATGGCGCGGCGGCTGGCGATGATCGCGGGAGAACGCCACGGCGTTCGACCGCAGGTGATCGCGAAGATCGAACGCGCCGAAGCGATTCCGGCGCTGAAGGAGATTCTCGACGCGTCCGACGGCATCATGGTTGCCCGCGGCGACCTTGCGGTCGAGGTCGGCAATGCGGCGGTGCCCGCGCTGCAGAAGCGCATGATCAAGATGGCGCGCGACGCCAACAAGCTCGCGATCACCGCCACGCAGATGATGGAGTCGATGATCGTCAACGCGGTGCCGACGCGCGCCGAGGTCAGCGACGTCGCCAACGCGGTGCTCGACGGCACCGACGCCGTGATGCTGTCGGCCGAAACCGCGGCCGGCAAGTATCCGGTCGAGGTGGTGGAGGCGATGGCGTCGATCGTCGAGGCGGCGGATCGTTCGCAGGAGGTGGAACTCGACACCGAGTTTCTCGACCAGACGTTCGCGCGCGTCGACCAGTCGATCGCCTACGGCGCGCTGTTCACCGCCTATCACCTGCGCTGCGCGGCGATCTGCGCGCTGACCGAGTCCGGCTCGGTGGCGCTTTGGATGAGCCGGCACGACGTCGACATCCCGATCTATGCGCTGACCCAGAGTGTCGCGACCCAGCGGCGGCTCGCGCTGTATCGGAACGTGTACCCGATGCATCTGCCGATGTCGAGCGACCGCGATGCCACGCTCGCCGAGGCGGAGCGGCAACTGCTCGAAGGCGGCCGCGTCAAGCGCGGTGACCTGATCGTGCTCACCGTCGGGGAACCGATGGGACAGCCCGGCGGCACCAACACCATGAAAATCGTGCGGGTCGGAGAGCACGCATAGGCTCAGATGCGCCATACGCACGATTCCGGCGAGGCTCATGCGCGCGCGGCGCGCGTGAAGCTCGCCACAGCGTGGCGAGCGGCCGGAGCCAAAATCGTGCGGGTCGGAGAGCACTTGTAAGGCAGCATGCGCGACCTGCACCGGCTCACCCAGGGTCGCGCGCCCGGCAAGGGTGACGTCTCGCGCGCGCGGGTGAGGCCGCGCGTGGCGAAAGCGTGAAGCACGAAAGGGCTTGCCGGCCCGCGGCGGCGCGCCTGGTGGCCGCTGCCGCAGCGCTGCTGCTCGCCGCCTGCGCACAGTTTCCGACGCGGCCGCCGATCGGCCCGATCACCGATATCCCGGCCAGCGTTGCCGCCCCGGCGACGACCGCGCTCTCCGCCACTTACGCCGCGGCCTCCGTTCGTCGCGACACCGCGTTGCGGGTGTGGAAGCTGATCGACGAACGCTTCTACGACCCGAAGTTCAACGGCGTCGACTGGGAGCACGTGCGCGATCAGTTCGTGCCGCGCGCCGAAGCAGCGCGCAGCGATGCCGAGTTCTACGCCGCGCTGAAGGGCATGGTGCGCAGCTTGCACGACTCCCACACGCAGGTGCTGACCGCGCGCGAAACCGTCGATCGTCGGCGCTTCGTGTCGCCGCGCCTGGGCTTCCATCTCGGCTGGATCGAACAGCGGGTGGCGATCGTCGAAGTCGAGCCGGACTCGCCGGCGGCGCTGGCAGGACTGCGCGCGGGAGACGTGTTACGCGCGGTCAACGGCACGCGCCTCGACGCGGATTTCCTGCAGCGCGCCCGCGGCACCTCGACCGGGACGTACTCCGACGCGGCCGATGCGCCGGTCGACGGGTTTGGCGAGGCGAGGCCGAACGTTGCCGACGGTGAGCGGGAGCGCGTGCTGCAGGCGGTGGCAAGGGTGGCGCGCAGCGCTGCGGGGTCGCCGCCGCGGATGGTGCCGGTGCGGTTCGAGGTTGAGCGCGCGGGCGGCGCCGTCGCCGAGGCGATGGTGACAGCGACGCTCGCGCCGCACCCGCCGAGGGCGGAATTCCGCATGCTCGACGGCGGCGTGGCGTTGATCCGATTCAGCCGCTTCCTGCCGGAGGTGCGATACGCGGTCGAACGAGCGCTGCAGGATGCAAGGTTCGCTCGCGCCGTGATCATCGACCTGCGCGGCAACGGCGGCGGGCTGTTTGAGTTCTATCGCTGGTTCGCGGGGCGCTTCCTGCCCGAGCCGCGTGACGTGATGCAAAGCCTGCGCCGCGAATCCGCGCCAGCCGAGCAGGGCAGCGGCGTCGTTCGCGCCGGCGGTGTCGGCCCGCCGCTGCTGCAGCCGCTTGCCGTCCTCGTCGATTCGCGCACCGCAAGCGCAGCGGAGCTGACCGCGGTGACGCTGGCCGAGCAGCGCGGCGCGCTGCTGGTCGGTGACCCGACCTGCGGCTGTGTCGTCGGGGTGCGGACCGAGTACGTGCTGCCCGACGGTGGCGGGTTGCGCGTCAGCGAGACGGGCTTCGTGTCTGCGCACGGTGCGCACATGGAGGGCCGCCCCACCATACCCGCGCTCCGCGTGACGCCGACGCTGGTCGACCTCCGGGCGGGGCGTGACGTGGCGCTCGAGGAGGCCCGGCGCCGGCTGCTGCGCGGCCTTCACTGACGTGCGTCATGCTGCGCGCGTCGACGGGCGCCTCGCTGCGGCCCACCCTCTAGAATCGTGCTAACCGGATTCAGCTTGACCAACCGACCGTAACTGGAGAATCCCCATGGCACTCGTATCGATGCGTCAGCTCCTGGACCACGCCGCGGAAAACGGCTATGGCCTGCCCGCCTTCAACGTCAACAACCTCGAACAGGTGCAGGCGATCATGGAGGCCGCCTCCGAGGTGAACGCGCCGGTGATCATGCAGGCGTCCGCCGGAGCGCGTAAGTACGCGGGCGAGAACTTCCTCAAGCATCTGATCATCGCCGCGGTCGAAAGCTACCCGAACATTCCGGTCGCGATGCACCAGGATCATGGCCAGAGCCCGGCGGTATGCGAAGGCGCGATCAGGCTCGGCTTCTCGTCGGTGATGATGGACGGCTCGCTGCGCGAAGACGGCAAGACCGTCTCCGACTACGACTACAACGTGCAGGTCACGAAGAAGGTGGTCGACCTGGCGCACGCGGTCGGCGTGTCGGTCGAGGGCGAACTCGGCTGCCTGGGCTCGCTGGAGACGATGCGCGGCGACAAGGAGGACGGGCACGGCGCCGAGATCACGATGACGAAGGAGATGCTGCTGACCGACCCCGACCAGGCGGCCGACTTCGTCAAGAAGACGCAGCTCGACGCGCTCGCGATCGCGATCGGCACCAGCCACGGTGCGTACAAGTTCACGCGCAAGCCGACCGGCGACATCCTCGCCATCGAGCGCATCAAGCAGATCCACAAGCGCATTCCCAACACGCACCTGGTGATGCATGGATCGTCGAGCGTGCCGCAGGACCTGCTCGCGGAGATCCGCAAGTACGGCGGCCAGATGAAGGAAACCTATGGCGTGCCGGT
>JBAIYN010000664.1:0-1764 GCA_037915775.1 Burkholderiales bacterium
CGGCGCGCGCCTGCTCGGCGATTCCGGCGGCGGTCGGGCCCGACGTCGCGCCGACCTCGACGGTCACGCGGATCGCGCGACCGAAATGCTGCGCCAGACCGGCTTTCAGCCGTTCGAGATTGCCTGCCTCGGCGAGCGCCTTGATCGGCACGCGCAGCCTGAAGTGATCCCCGTCTGCGGCGATCAGTTCGCTGCGCGTCGCCAGCTCGCGCACCATGCCGCTGATCTTCAGCCGTTCGACCAGGGCCGGCCAGTTGCCGTCGAAGGCCAAGCCCTCGGCGGCGCCGCGCGTCGAACTCGCCGGTGCAGCCGCCGGCGCAGCGGTCGGTGGCGCCGGGCGCGGCCTGGCCACTGCCGGCGGCGCGGAGCGCGCCGGAACGGCGGCTTCGGTCGCTGCCTCGGCCGGCGCAAACGCGATCATGCGCAACAGCGTCATCGTGAAGCCTGCGTGCTCGTCGGGCGCCAGATGCAGATCATTGCGGCCGTGCAGCGCGATCTGGTACAGAAGCTGGACCTCGTCCGGCGCGATGCTCTGCGCCATCCGCACCACCTCGGTCGCGTTCTCGACCTCGTCGCCGATCGCTTCCGGCACCTGCTGCGCCAGCGCGATCCAGTGCAGCAGGGTCGCCAGGTCGCGCAGCGCCTGCGCGAACGAGAAACTGCGCGCCGCCATCTCGTCGGCGACCGCCAGCGCTCCCTTCGCGTCGCGCGCGGCGACGGCGTCGAGCACGCGCACCAGCGTCGTCGTGTCGATCGCCCCCAGCATGTTGCGTACCGCTTCCAGCGTCACATTGCCCGCGCTGTAGGCGATCGCCTGATCGAGCAGAGACAGGCCGTCGCGCATGCTGCCCCGCGCCGCATGGCCAAGCATCTTCAGCGCCGCGGGTTCGGCAGCGATGCCTTCCTTCTGCAGGATGTCCGCCATCAGGGACGCGACCGCGGCGGGCGGCATCTGCTTCAGATTGAACTGCAGGCAGCGGCTGAGCACCGTCGCCGGCAGCTTCTGCGGATCGGTTGTCGCCAGGATGAACTTCACGTAGTCGGGCGGCTCTTCGAGCGTCTTCAGCATCGCGTTGAACGCGTGCGTGGTCAGCATGTGCACCTCGTCGATCATGTAGACCTTGAAGCGCGCGTTGCTGGGCGCGTAGACCGCACGCTCGAGCAGCGTGGTCATCTCGTCCACGCCGCGGTTGCTGGCGGCGTCCATCTCGATGTAGTCGACGAAGCGGCCGGCGTCGATCGCCTCGCACGCCGGGCAGCGATTGCACGGCGTGGCGGTGATGCCGCCGCTGCCGTCCGGGCCGACGCAGTTCAGCGCCTTGGCGAGGATGCGCGACAGCGTCGTCTTGCCGACACCGCGCGTGCCGGTAAACAGGTACGCGTGATGGAGCCGCTTCTGTTCGAGCGCATGCGTGAGCGCCCGTACCACATGGTCCTGCCCGACGAGCGAAGCAAAATCCCGCGGGCGCCACTTGCGTGCAAGAACCTGATACGACATGCGATTCATTCTACCCACGCGCAGGAGTACTTCCCGGCGACGCAATCAGGCGCGATGATCGCGCCTCGCCATCCAGGCGCCTCGTCATGGACAAGATCGGCAGCACCGCGGTTCACTTGATCACGCGTGCAATTCGTCTCACGGCGATCGTCTGCGCCTGTCTCGCGCTGCCGGTCGCGCATGCCGACGACACGCTGCGCATCGGCTCCAAGCGCTTCACCGAGGCCTACATCCTCGCGCAGATCCTCGCGCAGACCGCGCAGACG
>JBAIYN010000672.1:0-2131 GCA_037915775.1 Burkholderiales bacterium
ACGTAGGTGAAGTTGCGATCCTCGGCGCTGGCGGCGATGTTCACCTGCGCGTACTTCTTCGCCTCCTTGATCGATTTCTTCGACCACTCGCCGGTGTGAACGAAGTCGATCACCTTGCGCCCGTTCATCAGGTTCATCGGCACGATCGCGTTCTCGCCGATCGCGCCTCCCTGCAGGAACAGCACCGCGTAGTCGGCGGGGATCGCGAGCAGCGTGCGCAGGTCGGCTTCGGCCTTGGCGGCGATCGAGATGAACTCCTTGCCGCGATGGCTCATCTCCATCACCGACATGCCACTGCCGTGCCAGTCGAGCATTTCGTCGGCAGCGCGCTGCAGGACTTCCTTGGGCAGCACCGCGGGGCCGGCGCTGAAGTTGAACACTTGCATGGGGATTTCCGTATCGATGGGAGGGAACCGCGTCGGCGGTGACTTTACCCGAATCGGGACGCGGCCGAGGTGCGTCGCCTCGCGACCAGGCTGCGCGAGAGCCGGACTCCAGACTGCGCCGGCATCCGAACGCAATCGACGCCACGGCCGGGCCAGGCAGGACGGCGGCCAAAGCGAAGAAGGGGTCTCGCGACCCCTTCTTTTAGTACTTCAGCTGAATGTTCTCGTCACGGCACGAACAGATTCGTGCAGTGCCCCGGTTCCGATGGGTTCGCAGAGATCGAACCGCCCTTGGGTATGCACTGGCTGGGCGGCAGGGCGGCGTTGGACTCGACGTGATTCACGAGCAGATCGAACGCCTTTTGCGCATGCGGCTGGATCACGACCAGTTGCGGGAACGGGCCGACGTAACCCTCGATGTGGTTGCCGTTCTGCACTTCATATATTCGGTACTGCGCATTGCGCTGCTCATTGTTGCCCTTGCGCGAGACATCGACCGCTGCCTCGTAGGCACGCGCCTGGCGCTTGATCGGCAGCAGCGCGTCCATCGTGCCCGCCACCGTGATCAGGGGCTTCTTGATCTTGCCCGTGGTCGCGGTCGCGGCAACGCTCATGAACACGCCGGGTACGGAGGCGACGCGCGACAGGTAGTCATAGTTGCCCAGCCCGGCGGTGTACGTCGCATAAGTGGGATCGAACCGCTCCTGCCACTGACATGCGGTGACTTCCCAGAATTGGGCGCTGTAGCGGCCCCAGAGCGAATCGACCGGATTGACCGCGCGGTTCACGATATCCGGCGGATATCCCGCCGCGAGGATGGCCTGTGCCGCCGGGCTGTTGGGATCGTAATTCGACGCGACATAAGCTGGGAAGTTCTTGATCGCCGGCGGAAGGTCGATCAGGATGTTCGGTCCGGCCGCGTCTACGAAGGTGCCCTCCCAGTCCACGCCACCGTCGAACAGATCGGGGGCGTCTTCCATCGCTCGCCGGACCTGATAGCCGCCATTCGACGTGCCCACCGCGTACGTGCGGCGCGGGAAATGGTTGTAGTTGACTTTGACCGTCTGCTGCGCCAGCTTTGCGGTCTGCAGCATGTAGTCGTTCCACTGGGTGAAGGGCTTGGCCGGATCGTTGTCGTAGAAGTGGACCCAGATCTGCGAAGCGGGATTCAATCGGCACGCCAAGGGATCGCTCGCCGGCTGTGCCAGAGAACTGAACGACACAAAGTAGAGATTCAGAACACCCTTGTTCTGCGACGCGTATGCGTAACCCTTCGGCAACACGTAGTCGCTCCACGCCCAGTCGCCGTTGAATTCGCTGCGCGTGCCCGATGCGCCGGCGACCACGAGCTTGCCGTTCCAGTCGTCGGGGAAGCGCAGTACGAAGCGCGCCTGCTTGGTCGGGTCATCGGCGAACCAGCCTTGCACCTGGATCCCCGGCACCGGGTTCGACGTCGGCGTTGGTCCGTTGGAAATGACGCCGCGGTCAGTGATCGGCGTGAATGCTCCGTAGCCCTGGACCCCCAGAAACGTCAATCCTGGAACGTGCGTGCCGTCCGCGAAGGTCACGATCGAATTGTTTGCCGGCGTGGTGCTCGCGTTATTGGTCCTCAGGTCATCGCTGTGAAAGCAGACGACGCCGACCGCCTTGTCGCTCAGGAACTGCTCGATCTCCGGGCACCCCGGCGCGGCCGCCGAAGCCCCGGCCCACAGCAGCGAGACCAGCGCGAGACTCGCTCGCTTTGC
>JBAIYN010000417.1:0-1838 GCA_037915775.1 Burkholderiales bacterium
CGTCGGCGACTCGCCCAACGACGAACCGATGTTCCACTTTTTTCCGCGCTCCGCCGCAGTGGCCAACATCGCGCGCTTCGTGGATCAGCTCCGCTACCGGCCGGCCCACGTCACGCGCCGGCCGAGCGGCGCGGGTTTCGCCGAGCTGGTGCGGCAGATCGTCGACGCGCGCAAGCGATCGAGCTGATCGGGGCAGCGCAAGCGTCGTTCTGACGCCGATCATGTGTGCCCGGCGCGCGACCGCTATCGTGCCGGCATGGCTCGCGTGGCAGTCATCGGCGGAGGCGCCTTCGGGACGGCCATGGCATGCGTGCTGAGCCGTCGCGGCCATCAGGTCGCGCTGTGGGCGCGCGAGGCCGAAGTCGTCGACGCGATCAATCGCGAGCACAGCAACCCGATGTTCCTGCGCGGCGTGCCGCTGCCGCCCGGCATCGTCGCCTCCGGCGAATTCGGGGCCGTGACCCGCGACGCTCTGTTCGTGCTGCTCGCGCCGCCCGCGCAGCACACGCGCAGCGTGACGACGCAGCTGCGCCCCTTCCTGCCGCAGGGGGTGCCGGTGGTCACGTGCTCGAAGGGGCTGGAGCGCGGCACCAGTGCACTGATGTCACAGGTGATCGCGGAAACGCTTCCGGCGGCGCCGTGCGCCGTGCTGTCGGGGCCGTCCTTCGCGGCCGACATCGCCGTCGATCGTCCCGCCGGCGTCACACTGGCGTGCGCCGATCCCGTGCTGGGAGAGCGCCTGACGCGCGAGATCGGAAATCCGCGTTTTCGTGTGTATCTGTCGGACGACCTGATCGGCGCACAGATCAGCGGCGTAATGAAGAACGTGATGGCGATCGCGTGCGGCATCGTCACCGGCAGGAAGCTCGGCGACAGCATGCGCGCGATGATGGTCGCGCGCGGGCTGGCCGAAACCGTCGATCTCGGGCTGGCGCTGGGAGCACGGCTCGAAACCTTTCTCGGGCTGTGCGGTTTCGGCGACATCGATCTGTCGTGCAACAGCCCGCAGTCGCGCAACATGTCGCTCGGAATCGCACTCGGCGAAGGGCGTCGGCTCGCCGATGTGCTCGGCGAGCGCATCACGGTGCAGGAGGGCGTGTTCTCGGCTGGCGCGGTCGTCGCGCTCGCGGGCCGGCTCGGGGTCGACATGCCGATCGCGCGCATGATGGATCAGATCCTCAACCACGGCGCCGATCCGGACCAGAAGCTCGCGGAACTGCTGGCGCTGCCGTTCGGCGTCGAACGCGCCGTCGTGCCGTGGTTGCGGCGCGGGCAGGCATCCGAGCCAGCGCCCGCGGCTGCGCCGCCATTCGAGCTCAGGGAGTGACCGATCGGCGCGCGCAGGCCCGTGCCGCACGGCGCGTCGGCCGGAGGCAATCGCGGGCCGCGCATGATGCCCGTCAACCTCGAAGCGGATCGCGCCACTAGGCTTATTCGCAAGTCGCTGCGCGCTTCGGCGGCGGCGCCACAAAACAATAGAGATGGCGCATTTGCGGGGACCACGAACAGGCCGCGTCCGGTTCGCCGTGCGCAGCACGGCGCTCATCTTCACGCGCCGCCCGACGGCGGGCGCGCTTCCGAACATTCGGCACCGTCGTTTGGCGGCCAGCAAGGTCGCGGTGCCTTTCCTCCAGCGATGGCGATCGGCTTCGACACCCTCACTGGCCCGCTCGTGAAAGTGAATTCGAGGAGTTGGTCATGAACCTCACCCGCAGAGAACTCATTCAGGCATCGCTGTCGGTCGGCGCGCTGGCGGCGGTCCGCCCGGCGCTGGCGCAAGGGGCGATCGAGGACGAACTGATCCTGATCACACCCGTGGCCAAGACGCTCACCGACCC
>JBAIYN010000598.1:0-7022 GCA_037915775.1 Burkholderiales bacterium
AGCCCAGCGCACGCACCGGCGTCCAGTCGTTGCCCAGACCTCCGGCGTACTTGGCGAGCAGCGCGTTCTCCTTGATCGCCTCGTAGATGCCGTCGAGATCGTCGGAAACCGTGGTCAGGTAGCAGGACGAAAGCTGCGAATGCAGGGTGCCACTATTAAATAGTGTTGGCGTGGAGCTCATGAAGTCGAAACGCGACAGCACTTCATAGAACTCGATGGCGCGCGCCTCGCGGTCGATCTCGTTGAGTGCGAGGCCCATCGCCACCCGCATGAAGAACGCCTGCGGCAGCTCGAACCGCCGGCCGCGGTGGTGCAGGAAGTAGCGGTCGTACAGCGTCTGCAGCCCGAGGTAGGTGAACTGCATGTCGCGCTCGGCCTGCAACGCCTGTGCCAGCCGCGCCACGTCGTACGTCGCCAGGCGCTCGTCCAGCAGTTCGAAGGCGATGCCCTGCTTGATGAACTGCGGGAAGTATTCGGCGTAGCGCCGACCCATCTGCGCCTGGGTCACCTCTTCGCCGAGCGCCTCGCGCCGCACGGTGTGCATCAGCAGCCGCGCGGTGACCTGGCTGTAGGCCGGATCCTTTTCGATCAGCGCGCGCGCGGCCAGGATCGCCGACTTGTAGACCTCGTCGAGCGGCACGCCGTCGTACAGGTTCTTCACGGTCTCGTCGAGGATGGCCTGTGCCGAGACGAACTCGTCGAGGCCCTTGCAGGCGGATTCGATCAGCGCCTGCAGCCGCCCGAGATCGAGCGGAACACGGCTGCCGTTCTCGAGCATCGAGAGCTGCGGCGACTTCACTTCGGCCGCCTGCTGGCGTGCCGCGCGCTCCTGCGCGCGCTTCTCGCGATACAGCACGTAGGCGCGGGCGACGTCGTGCGCGCCGTCGCGCATCAACGACAGTTCGACCTGATCCTGGACATCTTCGATATGGAACGTGCCGCCCGCCGGACGCCGGCGGACGAGCGCAGTGATGGTGACGTCGGTCAGCCGCTCGACCTGGTCGCGCACGGCGGCGGAGGCGGCGCCCTGCCCGCCGCGCACGGCGAGGAACGCCTTCGTCATCGCCACGGCGATCTTGCCCGGCTCGAAGCCGACCACCGCGCCGTTGCGCCGGATCACCTTGTAGTCGGCGTACGACGTTGCCACCGCCGTGCCGACGCCGCCCTGCGGCAGCGGCCCCAGCGCCGCTGCCGCGGCGGGAAAGGATCCGCTCGCCGTGCCCACTTCCTGATACTGCATGCAGCCTCCGTGCCGATTGCAGGACGCGGTCCCCGGCCTACAAGGCCTCGGTTGCCGCGACGTGTTGACCACTACCTATTGATGTATTGCGCGGTTCCGGTCGGCGCGCCCGTGCACCTCGCGGGTGGCGCCGCGGCGGCGGAAGGTCGGAGGTCTCTTGACCCACGCCACAATATCTTGTGTCTCCCTGTTTATTCAGCACAACGCCTAGTAGCGGCCGATCATAGGGGTCACGTCGCTGTAACGTCAACAACGAATGCGGCGCGCACGACACGGCAAGCCGCGTGCGCGGCTTGCACCCCACGCGGGGTCAGGCGCGTTGCAGGACGGAGAGCAGATCGGCCGCGACGGGCGTGGCGCGCAGCCGCGACCATTCGAAGCAGGGGCCGGGGTCGGTCTTGCGGTCGCGCGCGATGTCGCTGTGGCCGCGGATGGCGCGCAACGGATGGGCTGCGCGCAGAACACCGATCAGCCGGAGCAGTGCCTCGTACTGCGCGTCCGCGAACGGCGTGAAGTCGGTGCCTTCGAGTTCGACGCCGAGCGAAAAGTCGTTGCAGGCGTCGCGCCCCTCGAACGATGACAAACCCGCGTGCCACGCGCGTTCGACCGTCGGGACGAACTGGAGCACGGCACCCGAGCGTTCGATCAGGAAGTGCGCCGACACGCGCGCACCGGCGATGCCGGCGAAGAACGGATGCGTGCCGGGATCGAGTTGTCCCAGGAAAAGGCGCTGGATGTCTCCGGTTCCGAAGACGCCGGGCGGCAGGCTGATGTTGTGCAGGACGAGCAAATCGATCGCCGTGCCCGCCGGCCGTGCATCACGGAACGGGGACGCGACCCGGACCGTACCGGCCACCCAACCCGAAGCGTCGACCGGCCCCATTGCGCGTTCAAGCGCCGACGCGCAAGGGGCGGACGCCGGCCATCTTCACTTCAGGCTCAACCGCTGCATGCGATAACGCAGCTGGCGAAAGGTGATGCCGAGCAGTTGCGCCGCCGCCGTCCGGTTGTTGCGCGTTTTGAGCAGAGCGGCGCGGATCGCGTCGGCCTCCAGATGGTCCAGATAGGCGGGCAGCGGGGCGGGAACGCCGTCGACCACCTCGAACGGCGCTGCGGCAGCCGCCGGCGGCGGCGCCCCGGTCGTGTCGACCGCGGAGTCGGCGGCGGGTTCGGCGTCCGGCTCGAGCAGCACGTCGACTTCGCGCCGCGGCAGCATCAGATCGAGTTCGTCGAGCGAACCGCCCGGCGAAAGTGCAAGCGCACGCTCGAGGATGTTCTCGAGCTCGCGTACGTTGCCGGGAAATTCGTATCCCGCGAGTGCTGCCTCCGCGGCCGGGCTCAACGTCGCCACCTCGCCGCCGCGGCCGGCCAACCGCACCAGGATCGAACGCGCAATGAGGCTGATGTCCTCCGATCGCGTCCGCAGCGGCGGCACGCGCAACTCGATCACGTTGAGCCGGTAATAGAGATCCTGGCGAAACCGGCCGGACGCAACGAGCTTGGCCAGGTCCTGGTGCGTGGCGCTGAGGATGCGCACATCGACCGGCTCTTCGACCGTGCTGCCCACCTTGCGCACGCGCCGCTCCTGGATCGCGCGGAGCAGCTTTACCTGCATCGTCAGCGGCAGTTCGGCGACCTCGTCGAGAAACAGCGTCCCGCCTGCTGCGGCCTGGAAAAACCCTTCCCGGTCGCGATCGGCCCCGGTGAAGGCGCCTTTTTTGTAGCCGAAGAACTCGGCCTCCATCAGCGTCTCCGGGATGGCCCCGCAGTTGACCGCGATGAAAGGCAGCGCGCAGCGCGCCGACGAATCGTGGATCGCCCGCGCAACGAGCTCCTTGCCGCTGCCCGATTCGCCGAAAATGGCCACCGGCGCCATGCTGTGCGCGAGGCGCATGATCATCGAGCGCAGCTGGCGCATCGACACCGCCTCGCCGATGAGCCGCGACATCGCAGACCCCGCGGTCGGCGCGCCGCGCGATGCGGGAAGGTCGGGCGGCTGCTGCAGCGCCGAGCGCACCAGCGCGCGCAACTGCTCGAGATCGACCGGCTTGGCCAGATAGTCAAACGCACCCGCCTTCAGCGCTGCGATGGCATTTTCGGTGCTGCCGTACGCGGTGATGACGGCGATCGGCGGCCCGCTGCGGCTGGCGACCTCGCGCACGAGGTCGAGTCCGACACCGTCGGGCAGGCGCATGTCGGTGAGCGCAAGCGCGTAGTGGTTGCGCCCCAGGAGTTCGCGCGCCTGTCCGAGCGATTCCGCGGTGTCGACGTCGAGGCCGAGCCGGACGAGCGTCAGCGCAAGAAGTTCGCGCAGGTCGGCCTCGTCGTCGACCACGAGCACCGCCGGGGCCCGGCGGGCAACGGGTTCGCCGCTCGCTCTTTCGCCGTTCGCAACCGTGGGTCGTTCGTTCATGAACCTTCGCTCAGTGGACCGGCATCGTATCCAAGAAACCGCCCGCTTCGGCAGGGCCCTTTGCCCCGCGTGCGAACCGCAGCACGAAACCCTCCCGCGATGTGCCATCGAGCTGCCGGCGGGCGCCGTAGGCGAGGTCGGCACCGTTGGCGAGCGCGAATTCGCGCGCGATATAAAGCCCGAGCCCGGTACCGCGCGCATGCGTTGTGTAGAACGGCTCGAAGAGCGCGGTCCGCACCTCGGCGGCAACCCCCGGGCCGTCGTCGAACACCCAGAGCTGCGGCCGGCCGCCCTCGTCGGCCGCACGTTCGCAGAGGACGTGTACGGCGCCATCCGCCGCCGACGCATAACGCAGCGCGTTGTCCACCAGGTTGTAGAGGATCTGGCGCAGGTGCGACGGTTCGAACTTGATCACGACGTCGGGCGCCACCTCGATGCGCACGCGCCCGGCGGCGAGCCCGCGATCGCGCTCGAATTCCTCCAGCCAGGCGCGCACGAACGCGGCAAGGTCGATCTCGTCGCCGAGCGGCGCCTCGCGGCGCGCCACGCGCAGCACGTCTTCGACCAGCCGGTTCAGGCGCAGCGTGTTCTCGCGGACAATCGCGACCAGGCGCTGCTGCAGGTTTGCATCGGCCTCCTCCGCGAGCAGCTGGCCGGCATGGCTGATCGCTGCGAGCGGGTTGCGGATCTCGTGTGCGATCGACGCGGTCAGCCTTCCCATCCCGGCCAGCTTGAGCTGCTGTGCGCGTTCTTCGATCGCCCGCACGTCTTCGAGAAACACGACGAACTCGTCGCTGGTTTCGGACGTCGGCCGCGCAAAGCGCGCACGCAAACGCAGTTCGGGGGCACCCTCCTCGTCGCGCGGCAGCACGGCGTCGAACCAGCTACCGCGCGGGCGCGCGTCGCGCAGCCACGTCTGGAAGGCGACCGCAAGCGGCTGCATGTGCGTGAACTCGTCGAGCCGGCGCCCGGTGAGCTGCGCTTCCGGATTCAGCTGGAGCAGCACGCGTGCCGCCCGATTGTTGGCGCGTACGCGGGTCTCGGCGTCGATGACGAGCACGCCCTGCTCCATCTGCGCGATCACGAGGCGGTTGATCTCGAGCTGGTTCTCGAGGTCGCGGCCGCGGCGCACCGCAAGGTTCTCCTGCACCGACAGCCGCGCCGACAGCAGGCTGAGCAGCCCGGTGATCGCAAAGAGCGCCGCGCCGTACAGCCCGGCCTGGAACACCACCGACTCCTGGCTGCCCGGCTGCAAGCCCCGCAACAGCGAATCGACCAGCAGCACCAGCACGCTGACCGAGCAGATGAAGAACGCGGCGATCGTCGGCAGCAGCAACGCCGCTCCGGCGAGCGGCAGCAGGTAGAAGATCATCATGCCGCCGCGCACCCCGCCGCCGAGGGCGAGCAGCACGGAGATCATGATCAGGTCGATGACGAGCTGCCCGCCGACTTGCAGCGCGAAGTTGCTGCGCATGAAGAGCGTCAGCACCGCCAGCGTGGCAGCGAACAGGAAATAGACGAGTCCGACCGCGAGCAACCGAGCCGCCTCGGCGGAGGCGCTGCCCAGGGGCGGACCGAACGCGGCGATCACCAGGACCAGCGTGCTCACGATCAGCACGCGGATCAGCGCCAGGTATTCGAGCGTGCGCCAGCTCGGCGTGCGATCGATCGGCAACGACGCGAAGAGCTGATCGGCGCGGGCCACGACGCAGTCCGGTTTTGCTAAGGCACGCAGCGCCCGCGATGGGCGATGCCCGCCTCGACGGGTGGATCAGCTACGGCCACGCTGGCGATGGTCATCGCTGCAATACCAGCGGCCATTGCCTGCATAGGCCTCGGACCGCGGAACGTTGAGGCCGCAGACGTCACACGGCACCATCGCCTCGGCGCCCGGAGAGCCCTGCGCGGAGCCCGTGCGCGCGGATTCGCGCTGGTCGTCCAGCCGCTGCTTGATCGCCCACCACCGCCACAGCGCGTAGGCGGCGAAGCCGAGCAGGATCCAGAAAAGGACGCGTCCCATTGAAGGTCGAGGCTCCTCAGACCCGATGCAGAACGACCTCGAGCACGAAGCGGCTCCCCACGTACGCGAGCATCAGCATCGCAAATCCGGCCAGGGTCCAGCGCAGCGCCTTGCGCCCGCGCCAGCCGAACCAGTGGCGTCCGAACAGCAGGCATGCGAACACCATCCAGGACGCAATCGTGAACGTCGTCTTGTGATCGAAGCGCAGTGCGCGCCCGAAGACCTGCTCGGAGAACAAGACGCCGGAGATCAGTGTTGCCGTCAGGAGAAGGAAGCCGGCCCAGATCAGGCGGAACAGCAGGCGCTCCATCGCCAGCAACGGCGGGACTTCAGCCAGCAGCCGTCCGAACGCCGTCGACGTGCTGCTGCCTGCACTGTGCAGGCTGCGATCCATCGATGCCATCAGCACCGCGTGCATGGCAGCGATCGTCAGCAGGCTGAACGCGGAAATCGCAATGATGATGTGTGCGCGGAACGCCAGCGTCTCGTTCGCCGCCGCGATCTGGGTGCCGTGGAAGAGCGCGGGCAGCAGCGTCGCCACCGCCGCGAACGGCAACACGATGACCAGCAGCCCGCGGACCGGGACCAGGAATCCCTCGGCCCACACCACGAGCACCGTGAAGAGCAGCGTCGCCGACAAGGCATGGGCGAAGCCGAAACGCATGCCCTCGGCGTCGATCACCGCGCTCGCCAGCAGTGCCGCGTGCGCAGCAGCCAGGACGGGCACCAGCCACTTGGCATCGCCACGGCCGCCCGCCTGCAGCGCCCGCCACATCGCCCAGGCAAGCCAGCCATAAAGCAGCGCAACGACGACGTGCGCCGAGACGTAGAATCCGGTGGAACCCATGCACATCTATATAGCACGCAGCGCGCGCTGAACCACGCGCCGCGTGGAGCCCATCATGCTCGATGCACTGACTGACAAACTCGCCCGCGTCGTCAAGACGATGCGCGGGCAGGCCCGCCTGACCGAAGCCAACATGCAGGAGATGCTGCGCGAGATCCGCGTGGCGTTGCTGGAAGCCGACGTCGCGCTTCCGGTGGTCCGCGATCTCATCGCGCGCATCAAGGAGAAGGCGCTCGGCGAAGAGGTCGTGGGCAGCCTCACACCGGGCCAGGCGCTGGTTGGTCTCGTGCATCGGGAGCTCACCACCCTGATGGGCGGCGACCTTGCGCCGGCGGAGCGCGAGATCAACCTGGCGACCCAGCCGCCGGCCGTGGTCCTGCTCGCCGGCCTGCAGGGCGCCGGCAAGACCACGACGGCGGCGAAGCTCGCGAAGTGGCTGATCGACGAACGCAAGAAGAAGGTCCTGACGGTTTCGACCGACGTGTATCGGCCCGCTGCCATC
>JBAIYN010000351.1:0-6501 GCA_037915775.1 Burkholderiales bacterium
GCGGATGCCTGATCGGCGTCGGCCTGCTGATGCTGTTCCGCCACCGGGCCAGCCTCGGCGGGGTCAATGTGCTGGTCCTGTACCTGCAGGACCGGCGCGGCTGGCGCGCCGGCAAGGTCCAGATGGCAATCGACTGCGCGATCGTGCTGGCGGCCTTCGAGGTCACCGACGCGAAGCGGGTCGCGCTATCGGTGCTTGGCGCGATCGCGCTGAATCTCATCGTCGCGGTCAATCACAGGCCAGGACGCTACCTTGGCGTCTGAAGCGATCACGGCTGATTCAGTGGGCAGCGATGCGAGCGGCCAGTGCCTCGGTCCGCGCGGACGGCCGCAACCCCAGCACGATCGACAGCAGTTCGCGGCAGCGTCGGTATGCGCCGAGCGCCTGCGCATGTTCTCCGCGCGCGAGGTGGCACTCGATCAGGCGCTGGTAGAGCTCCTCGGCCAGGTTGTCCTGCTCGAGCGCCGCACGATAGAGGTGGATTGCCTCGTCCTGTCGACCGAGCCGTTCGAGCCGCTGGCCGAGCATCTCGACGCTGCGTACGAACCGCGCCCGCAGGCGGTCGCGCATCGGCAGCGCCCAAGCGGGGACTTCGCCCTCACCGAGAAAGTGTCCGCGGTACAGGGTCAATAACTGCAGCCTGCGCAGCGCCAGTTCGCCGTCCGGGCTACCGCGATCGTTCGCCAAGCCACTGCCTGCCAGCAGTTCGATGCGCGCCGCGACATGCTCCAACGCCCACGTGTCCAGCCATACGGTCTTCTCGTCGAAGGAAATCTGGCCATCGCGCACCTGCAGCGCGTCGGCACCCAACAGCACGCGCACTCGATGCAGCATGGCCTTCAGGGCATCGCGACCGAAGTCGCCATCGGCTTCGGGCCACAGCGTCGCAGCAGCCCGCGCGGCGTCAACATGCCGTCCTCCCAGGGAGGCGACAAAGCGCAGCAAGTCAATCAGCCGTTTCGGCGCCTTGCGCGCCGGCTTCAAAGGTACGTCGTCGCGCTCAATGACGAACGCCCCCAATGTCTTGAGTCGCAGCGCCCACGGCCAGCGCGAAATTCCGATATCCGGGCAAGACAACCGGCGCGCAGCGATCACCTTCTGAACAAACGGCAGGTCGGCGTCCAGATCGAGCGCGGCGCCACACACCTTCGCCGCCAGGACCGGAAGCGCACGGAAGAAGTGCGTCAGATCCACGTTCCTCGCAAGTGCAAACGCGGCGAGAAGCTCGGCGCGCGCCTCGCCGAGTGCCCCCTCGCGCATGTCTGAAAGCGCATGAACCAGGCGCGCGTGAACGTGACATGGATTGGCCTGCACGCCGTCGGACATTTCGCCGGACCGCACGAATGCCGCCAGGGCTTCGTCGTAACGTCCAAGCGCGGCCTGTGCCGACGCCATCGTCATGAGGATCGGGACGATTTCGGCCGCCGGCGCCTGCATTGCTTCGCACTTCTGCAGACTCACCGTAGCGTGGGCGAGGGACTGGTCGAACGCGCCGATCGCCAGCGCATGACGGGCCCGGAGCAGGTGAAACAGCGCGTAGTCCTGTGAGTACTCGGGATCGAGCAGCTTGTGCGCGGCGTTCAGGTTCGCGTCGGCGGTCGGCGCGTCATCTGCGTTCAGCGCGATCAAGGCACGCATGATCTGCGCGCGCGCCATCAGCCGGCGCCCGACCGTGCCATGCGCATGACGTTCGACCGCATCGAGTTGCTCCCGCGTGCGCTGGCAGATGCTCACGTCGTACCAGCGGGAAAGCGCGCTGAACAGGTGCCATAGTGCGCGGCCGTAATCGGTGACCTCCGGTCGCGACGCAACACGCTCGCTCGCCAGAAGGAAGTCGTCAGCGCGTGCACGTTCAAACGCGCGGCCGATACCCTTGAGCGCCGCGCACGCGCAGCGCAGAGTCACATTCGCGTCGATCTCCGAGCCCAATGCGCTGAAGGCGCGCTCCAGGTCGGATGCAAAGGCGACACCGAACTCGCACCTCAGCGAGGCAATGATGATGCGGGTAGCGACAACGAACAGATCGAGCGCCGGCGCACCGGGCAAGTCGCGAAGCCTCGAGGCACGCTCCTCGCGCGCCGCGTACCCGTCAAAGGACTGGTTGTCCAGTTGCACACCTTGCACCAGTCCGCAGGCGACCAGGTCAAGGCCGGTCTGATCACCGGCGCGCGCAAAGTGTTCCTCTGCTTTCAGCCATTCGATGCGGGCAAGACCGAGATCCTCGAACTGCGCGGCGTAGCCGCGCCAGAAATACGCCCAACCGTTGTCGGTCGCGGTCGGATCATTTGGCCCGGATACCGCCATGAAAAGAGCGGTCAGTCCATGCTCGTGCAGGAGCGTGGATCCCTCATGCAAGCTGGACGGAACGCGGGGCCGCGCCGCGTCGTTTGCGGCCACGCTTCGGGCTGCTCTAGGGGGAACTGCGGGCCGGGGTGGCATTGGCTACCGAGACCTGTGAAGTCGACGCCAGCATAGTGCGCGCCACGCTTATTGAAAATTCCAGGCCTGCGAATCCGTTCCTAATCGGTTACGGCAGCGCCCCTACTCTCTTGTCGTCCGCGAAACAGGCATGCTGCGGAACACAAGCTCGGCGATGCTCATTTCGCTTGAGCGCAGAGGGAGAACGCGCAGATGGTCCGATGTCGATCGGGTGTGTCGTGGGGCGATGGCATCGCAGATCGATGCCCGACAAGCATCGCGTCGCGTGTTCCCTTGAAACAGCGAACTCGTGAATCGGAACCTGATGCGTCAGCTGCGCGCCGGGACGTTGCCGGCATGGCTGCGCGAGATACGGGTTCGGCCACCCTGACCGGTAGGCCGCCGCGCAGTGCGGGGGTGCGACTGCCGCGATGCCTCGAGGCCGAGTCATCCACATTTCGAGCTTGAGGTCGGTTATGCCGCGAACTCTCGTCTCCCTCGTGGCCGCCGTTGGCTTGCTGGGATGTTCGGCCGCGCTCGCCCAGGCGCAGCCCCTTGGCCCGCTTGGAGCAACGTCGCCAGACGGGCAGGTCGACTGCAGCGCGCTGGCCGCCATGGCCAACTCAACCATGAGCAGCGAAACCTGCAGGCAGCTGATGAACGCCGCGAAGCAATCAGAGGCGGCGCTCAGGGACACGCGGGGCGCGCGTCCGGGCGACGAGGCGATGAGCTGCGAGGACATCGCAAAGGAAATGGGCACGATGCAAGACATCGGCTTGTCCGACGCGAGCCGGGCAGAGGGCAGCGCGGCGGCCGCCCAATACGGAGCCGTGGTGAACTCCCAGATGGCCCAGATCCAGGCGCAGGGATTTGCGGGCGCGGCGGCGACCACTGCGGCGGCCGCCGTGGATCTCGCCGTGCAGATCGCCACCGGCGGCCTCGTCAACCCTCACGCCGCCATGGCCACGCAGCAGGCACAACTCGCCGCGGGTATGGCGCAGGGCGAGCGCATGGCCGAGGAGCGGCGGCCGGCGGAGCAGCGGCTATTTAGTGCCACAGGCACCGGCACCGGAGAGATGGCGCAGCAGGTGCAGTCCAATCCCCGGTTCGCGCGGCTTGTCAGTCTGGCGATGGCCAAGGGCTGCAGGGAGGCGGGCGACACGACAGTGCTACCGAAATTGCAGATACCGCAGGGAATATTGCCCATCGGTCATTGACCTCACATTCGGTTTCGTTGCGCATGCAATTGGTATCGGACCCACTAGGGCGCTGGCGGCGACGGTCCGGAGCGTCGTCAAGGGACATGGCCCCGTCTGGACTGCGCGCGCTTGTTCTCGGGCTTCGACTCGGAGCAATCGTTGAAAACGGGGTCGTCTTCAGGGCGCACGATGGCGCGCATGCTCACGTTGACCGCGAGCGTGTCTTTCGCCGCCTGCGGTCAGCAGTCGGCGTAAGGGCGCTGCAGACCCGGCGCTTGCGCCAAGCCAACGCCCGCAGTCGCAACTCGTTCCGCGAGAATTCTTGCGCGGATTCGTTCCCGCCGGCGGTCGTCGAGGAAGTGCGTATGAGCGGGGTGCTGGCAATCGTCGATACGGGCACCCTAAGAGCGCAGGGGCGGCGAAGGGACTGGAGGGGATCATGAGCAACGTCAAGGCGTGGATTGCCGCCGCACTCTTTTCCGTATCGACGGGCGTTTCGGCGCAGATCATCGTCTTCGAGGCTGCCACGGGCAACCTGAGTATTCCGTCGGTCGCGGTCGGAAGCGACGTCTATACCGACGTTACGCTGGCATTGACGGACCCTGGCACGCTCACATTCGCGCTGCGCGGGGCAACACTGGGGCCGCCATCCACCGCCGCGCTGGCGACTTACGACACGGCCAGCGCTGTCCTGACGCTTCCGTCCGTGATGGTGTCGCAGGTGATGACGGCCGCGAGTTCGAACAGGCGTTGGGCGCTACGCGCCGTGCCGAGCGCGGTCGAGGACACGACCTACACCAACGTCACGTTGCAGAACATCGGCAACTTCACGTTCAGGCTGCTCTCGGCGACCTTGGCGCCGAGTAATCCTGTCGATGCTCAGGCGGCAAGTCTGGCAACTCAGATCCTGACCGGCGGCAGCCAAACCGGTGCCACGGTGACGCAGGCCGTACTCGCCGCCGGGGTCGCGATTCAGGCGCCCGACGGCACGTTGACATTGCCCGCCCCGGGCGCATCACAGGGCATGATGATTTCGCAATGGGATGTGGACGCCATGTCGGCGGGCACCAATGGCGGAGGGTTCATCACGCTGTCCGACCTGGCAGCGTCGGTACAGCTGGCGTTTCCCGAGCTGGATACGAGCCTGATCATCAAGAATATTCTGGCCGGCCTCGGCGACAGTGCGCAGTCGGCCCAGACGTCAGTTCGATTTTGGGCACGCCTGATCGTCGAACTCGGGCGCCAAAGAGAAGTGCCCTACGACCTGCTCGACCCGAACGTCGATCCGACCCAGGTCGATCTCAATCCCGTTCAGTTCAACCTGATCATCAACGAGTTCCTCGGGGATGTCCTGAGCGCGCAGAACGATGTTCCGGCGACAAGCGCGTTCGCGCTGGGTGCGAAACGAATCGCCGCGGCGAAGTTCGTGGGGTCGGGAAGAGTCCGTCGTCTTGACGCGAGCACTCCGCCCTGCACCCTCACTGACACGCAGCAGATGATCATGGACGGGGCTGCGAAGGCGGAGACGAAGGGGTTCAAGCAGCTCGTCAAGTATCTCGAGTCGAAAGGCGTGGCGGGCGCCGGCACCCTCGGCAAGATTTCGGGCCGGCTCAGCGCGGTCCTCGGTTATGCAAAGCTGCTCGCCAGCCTGCTGGCGTTCACCGAGAATTTCACTGCGAATCTCGACGAGTTGGTACGTACGCTGTCGACTGTCAACGGCGGCCAACAGATGAATGTCACCGTGACGGTCAGTTTCGACAACGGCAACGCGCAGTTGCTGAACTGCGTTCGTCAGGTCGGAAATCTGATCGGCGTCGACTTCAAACTGACTCCCACCGGCCCGATCAAGAATGCCGAAATCAACTGGTATCTGCTCGATGGCGGCACGAACGGGATTGCAGGACAGCTCGGCTATCTCAGATGGGCCGCTGGCAACCTTCCCAACGTCAGCCGCTTCACCAACAGCAACGGACAGGACACCATCACGATCGAGGGCGCGCCTCAGAAGAAGATGTTGATAGACCCGCATTCGGTCGAGAAACCGGGCAAGGTGCACGCCAAGATCAACCTGACGAGCGCGAACATCGTGCAGGATCTGATGACCGCGCTCGGCGGAGTGTCGACGCTGCCGATCGAGATGATCAATCGGACGGGTCTCGGGTTCGAGCGTTCGTTCAGTTTCACCGTGGTCGACTGGGAGGACTGTGTCACTCCCGCGGTGGCCACGCGGATTGGCGTCAAGGATACGGGTGTGTGCCGCGATACCTGGACCGGCACGGCATCGTTCAGCCTGGGATCGGGCCTGTCCGTGCCGACGACTTCCGCCAGCGTGACGTGGGTGCTGAGCCGGATCGAGGGCACCGTTGCGTACTTCGACCCGACGGGGACCGCGAGTTACACCTGGCCCGGCGCGAGCTGCCCCTTCTTCCCTTCCACCTGGACCATGTCGACGGCGCCCGACGGAGGCACTGGCGGACTGCTTGCGATCGACTTCGGCCAGGACCCGCCGACCTATCAGGCCGAAGGGGCGACGGTCTGGGGGGCGACCTACTGCGGAAGTTTTCAGGCAGGCGCGGGCGGAGCTTGGCTCGCTGATCCGACTGCAGGCGTCGGTCCGGTGTCCGGCACGGTGTCGGTGACCACGGACGCGCAGACCAACACTGCCAAGCTGACGATCCGGGGCAACGCGAGTTCCCTCTACGGGTCTACGGCGTGGAACTTCACCAAGGACTGAGTCGATGCAGCGCGGCGCCAGCTACATGTTCGTGTAATTCGGCCCGCCGCCGCCTTCGGGCACGACCCAGACGATGTTCTGCGTCGGGTCCTTGATGTCGCAGGTCTTGCAGTGCACGCAGTTCTGGAAATTGATCTGCAGCTTGTCCTT
>JBAIYN010000103.1:0-1738 GCA_037915775.1 Burkholderiales bacterium
ATGCCCATTGCCTTGAAATAGTCGGCGCTCGCCATCTGGTAGACCGCGTTCCCCGTGCGCGATTTATCCTGGAACAGGCGCTCGAGATCGCTCATTTCTACCTTGTTCGTGGAGTTGTCGAGCACCAGGAACAACCCGTTCGCCCCGCTGCCGGAAAGCGGCATGTTGCCGACTCCGCCCGCCGCCGTCACGCCGGGCAGACTCGCGATGCGCTGCAGCGCCTCGTCGATGAACTGATTCCGCCGGGCGAGCGCAGCTGGCGTGTCGTCCTCGCGATCGAGCAGCATGCTCGCGACCGCGATGTCGCGGGTCCGGAAGCCGGCGTCCACGGTCATCAGATTGATGAAGCTGCGTCCGAGTACGGCCGCGCCGGCAAGCAGTACCATGGTCATCGCGAGCTGCGCAACGACCAGCGTTCCACGCACGCGGTAGCTCGCGCCTCCGCCCTGCGTTCGCTGCGTGTGCGCGAGCGCGGACCGCACGTCGCCGCGAACGCCGCGCGACGCCGCGATCAACCCCAACCCGACCGCGGCGAGCGCCGAGATCACGATCGCGAAGGCGAGCACACGCCAATCGACGGAGATGTCGCCGACGCGCGGAATCGACGCCGGCCGGAATGCCCCGAGCGCGCGTGCGCCGCCGAAGGCGAGCAGCAGCCCGCCCGCGCACCCGACGAACGCCAGCACGAGCGACTCGACGAGGAGCTGCTGAGCCAGCCGCGCGCGGCCGGCGCCGATCGCGATTCGAACCGCGATCTCGCCCTCGCGCGCCGCGATCCGCGCGATGAGCAGATTCAGAACGTTCGCGCAGGCGATCAGCAGCAGCACCGCCGACGCGCCGAAGATCAGCAGCAGCATCGGCTTGATGTTGCCGACGAGCTGCTCGCTGAGAGGAACCGCGGCGCCGTCGACGGTCCACGTGTAGTCGCCAACGTCCGCCTTGATCCGGCGCAGAATCGCCGAGAGCTCGTGACTGCCCTGCGCTACGCTCACGCCGGGAGCCAGTCGCGCGAGAACGCTGAAGTTGTGCGCCGTCCGACTGGTATTCTTCGCGTCGATCTCGCGCGGGATGTACACCTCGGTGCCGCTGGGATACTCGAGACCGTCGGGGAGTACGCCGACGATCCGCGCGGTCTTTCCCGCGCTGGTCAGCGTCGCACCGATCGCGGACCGGGATCCACCAAACTGTCGCTGCCAGAACGCGTAGCTGATCACCACGGCCGGGGACGCGCCAAGCTGCTGCTCTTCCGGCACGAAGAACCGGCCCGCCGCCGGCTTGAGCGCGAAGACATCGAAGAAGTCGCGCGTGACATGCGCCGTTCGGGCCGGGAAACCCTCGCCGTTCGAGACGAACGTCGTGCTGAACGCCGTGTACTCGGCGATCGCCGAGAACGAACGACTGCGCGCGACCACATCGTCGAACGTCGGGTCGGCGAAGCGGAGCTGATTGCCCTTCTTGTCCAGCCCCCACAACTGCACGATGCGATCGGGTTCCTGGAACAGCAGCGGCTTGAGCAGCACGCCGCTCACCACGCTGAAGATCGCCGTCGTGGCGCCGATGCCGAGTGCCAACGTCAGCGCGGCGATTGCGGAAAACCCCGGCGCCTTTCGAAACTGGCGCTGCGCGTACCGAAGGTCTTGAACCAGGCTGCCAAGACGTTCCTTGAATTCGACCCGTCGCATGTGCGTGACCTCGATGGTTTGGCAGTAATCACGAAGTTCGTCTACGTCGCCGAACC
>JBAIYN010000121.1:0-3351 GCA_037915775.1 Burkholderiales bacterium
CGCAGTCGAACATCGACGCTCGCACGCGCCGGATCAGGATCGGCGACCTGAACATCGCGCTGCTGCCGAAAGCGACGCGCGGACAGACCGTCAACGTCGCGATGAACTTCGAATGGGGCGACGCGAAGTCCCTGTTCGGACGCGAAGCGGCCGCTCAGCTCGCCAATGCGATGCTCACGCGCGGTACCACCAAGTTCACGCGGCAGCAGATCGCCGACGAGCGCACACGGCTGAAGATGCAGGGCGGTCTGCTGGCCTTCCGCACCGACCGCGGGCACCTGGACGATGCGCTGCGCCTCACCACGCACCTGCTGCACGACTCGACCTTTCCGGCCGCGGAGTTCGAGCAGCTGAAGCGCGAAATCGTCGTCAACGCCGAGGAGGCGATCAACGACCCGGATCAGCGCTCCTTCGAAGTGCTGCGGCGGCAGTTCAACACCTATCCGAAGGGCGATCCGCGCTATGTGTATTCGACCGAGGAATGGATCGACGCGATCAAGCGGACCACGCTGGATGACGTGAAAGCGTTCCACCGCGACTTCTTCGGCACCGCTCGCGGCGAGATCGCGGTGGTCGGCGATTTCGATGCCACCGCGGTCGAGAAGACGCTGCGGGAGGCGTTCGCCGGCTGGAAGTCGAAGGCGCCGTATGAGCGCGTGGTGCGCGACTACGCCGACATCAGGGCCGTGCGGCTGACGGTCAATACGCCGGACAAGGAGAACGCCGTCTTTCGTGCGCGCATCCCCCTGCGCATGCGCGACGACGACCCGGACTATCCCGCGCTGCTGATGGCCAACTACATGTTCGGAGGATCCGGCGGCGGCGGCAACCGGCTGTGGAACCGCGTACGCGAGAAGGAGGGACTGAGCTATTCGATCGGCACCGGAGTCAACGTCGACGCGCACTCGGACGCCGGCACGATCGGCTTCGTCGCGATCGCGGCTCCGCAGAACATCGGGCGTGTCGAGCAGTCGATCCGGGACGAGATCGAGCGGGCGCGCCGCGACGGCTTCACCGCAGACGAACTCGACAACGCACGCCGCGGGCTGCTGCGCGAGCGGGAGCTGGGCCGCGCCCAGGACGGCGGGCTGGCGGGCGGCTGGCTGCGGCTCCTCGATGCGGACCGCACCTATGCGTTCGACAAGCAGATCGAGGATCGCATTCGCGCGCTGACGCTCGACCAGGTCAACGCAGCGTTTCGCAAATACGTCGCGGCGGACCGTATGATCGTCGTGATCGGCGGCGACGCCGCGAAAGGCGCGAAATAGGAGCGGGCACGGGTGGCCTACGCAGACTTCAGACATCGGATCGGCCTGCGCGTCCGCTGGGCGGAGGTCGACATGCAGAGCGTGGTCTTCAACGGCCACTATCTGACCTACTGCGACGTCTGCCTGACCGAGTACTGGCGCGCGATCGGGCTGCGCTATCCGGAGGACTTCCTGAAGCTCGGCAGCGACGTCTTCGCGCGCAAGATCACGATCGAGTACCACGCGCCGGCGCTGTACGACGACGAACTTGAAGTGTGCGGGCGGGCCGCGCGCCTGGGGCGCAGCAGCCTCGGCTTCGCGATCGAGATCTTCCGCAAGGGCGAGACGAACGCGTCGCTGATCGATGCCGAGCTCGTGTACGTGAACGTCGACCCGGCCACGCGCCGCCCAGCGCCGCTGCCGCCCCCGCTGCGTGAAGCGATCCGCCGCTTCGAATTGCGCGCTCCCGCGGAAGCCCGTGAAACGGGTTGAGCCGGCGATCGAACTCGGCGACTGGGAGCGGCTGCGCGCCGAGGTGCTGCCGATCCGCTTTGCCGTGTTCGTCGATGAGCAGAAGGTCCCGGCGGACCTCGAAATTGACGAGTGGGATGCGCGCTCACTGCATGCGGTTGCGCGCGATGCGGAGTGGCGTGCGGTCGGAACCGCACGCCTGCTTCCCGACGGGCATATCGGCCGGGTCGCCGTGCTGCGCGCGGCGCGCGGTGCCGGAGTGGGCGCCGCGCTGGTGCAGAGGATGGTGCAGGCCGCACGCGCGGTAGGCCACGCTGATGTCGTGCTGAGCGCGCAGACACACGCAATCGACTTCTACCGGCGCCTTGGCTTCCGCGAAGAAGGAGCTCCCTACGATGACGCCGGAATTCCGCACATCACGATGCGGCGGCGCTTGTAGGCGGCCTGCTGCTACTTGGCGCGCGGTCCGCCGAGGCTGGTCGACACGCGCTGCCCGGCTCCGATGGTGAACTCGAAGAAGCGGTCCGCGTACTGGTCCGGGGCGCCTGGATCGAAAGTCCGCTCGACGAAGTTCGCAACGCCGTCGGCGCGCACGGTCAGCACCGTGGTGGAACGGGTTCCGTAGCCGTTGGCGCGGATCTGCACCGCGGACAGCGCGCGCTCCCAGTCGAGCGGCACGCCGGTCGACGGCAGTTCGCGGTCGGTGGCGACCGAACGATCCGCCATCATCTGCAGCAGCGCATCGATGCTGACTCTCTGCGCGATCTGGGTCGCGAATCGGCTCACCGTGCGCGTGACTTTCGGCCACGGTGAATCGAGCGACGCATTGGAGACCCCGTAGATGCCCGGCTGCAGCAGGGTGGTTTCGGCGCTCAGGCGGTTGGAGAAGTAGTGCAGTTCGCCCGCCTGTCGCACGCCCAGGTCGAGCGGATCGCCGACCAGCAGATTGAAGCCGTTGAAGACCTGCGCGCGCGGCGACAGGTCGCGCAGCCATTCGCCGATCGGCTCGTGCGATTGCAGAGATGCCAGAACCACCGCGCCGCGCGACGGCGCGTGCGGATTGCGCTCCGTCGGCGAGCGGACATTCGTCAGCAGTGCGAAGCGTCCGCGCCGGTTGATGCCGAACCACGCGCCGCCGGCCTCTTCATCGCGCCCGGCCAGCAGCGAAACGTTCTGCCCCCACCAGGCCGCCGCGCGCGTGCTGCGCGTGTAGAACTCGTCGCGATTCGCGACCACCACGAGCGGATACTCGGGGTGCGACTGCCACGCGATGACGGCCAGGCACATTCAGATTTCCTCGAACCGCTCGACGCGCCGCAGGGCAACCAGGTCGTCGGGCAGGCCGGACCTGCCCAGCGCTGCCGCAAGGTCGGCGGCGAAAGCGCCCGGATCGGCGATGCCGTCGTACTGTTCCATCAACGTGATGCTCTGTTCGTCGCCATCGGCACGCTTCAGCAGGCGACCCTGCACCGCTGCAGTAGTTCCCAGCACGCTCATCATCGCCCGCACCTGCGCCGCGGTCTCCCGAAAGCGCGCGCGTGGCAACTTGTAGTAAACGTACCAGTGCTGCATCTCGTTCACACGATTCGTGTCGCCGGTCAGGCGGTGACGTCGACCAAAGCATACGGCAGCG
>JBAIYN010000465.1:0-3618 GCA_037915775.1 Burkholderiales bacterium
AGCGGCATCGAGGAACTGCGCAAGGCCGGCATGCAGGTGGTGATGAATCCGGACGGCAACGCGTTCCGGCGCGCGATGACCCCGGTGTGGGCCGAGTTCGCCAAGCAATACGGCGCTGACAATATTCGCCGCATTCAGGAAGTGAAATAGGGTCCGGCCTCAATCGGCGAATATTGCGTCGCAGGCTAACTTCGCGCAGCGAAGTCAAGGGCCGTAGGCCCGGCCGAAGACACAACATGCGCCGCATTCAAGAGGTCAAATAGGGCTCGGCGGTGCCGGCGGATATTGCGTCGCAGGCTAACTTCGCTCAGCGAAGTCAAGGGTCGCAGGCCCGGCCGAAGACACAACATGCGCCGCATCCAGAACGCGAAGTAGCCACACCGCACCGCACTTCGATACGATCCGGCCCCGAGGCGACTGCGCCTCGGGGCCTTTTGTTTGCGGAGCGCCGATGTCGAGGCTGATTCTCGGAATCGATCGGGTGGTGACGAACTTCGTGTGGTCGGCAGCGGCGCTGCTTTTGGCGTTGATTTCCTGCCTCGGTCTGTATCAGGTCCTGGTGCGCTTCATCTTCAACCAGCCGAGCCCGTGGACCGAGGAAGTGATCGGCCGCCTGCTGATCTGGGCTGTGGCGCTCGGCATCGTCGCCGCGTTCCGGCAAGGCGCTCTGGTATCGGTCGACCTGATGCAGCGCCTGTCGCGCGGCATCTGGCTGCGCATCGTCCGGCTGATCGTTCTCGCGGTCACGCTCGTGTTCCTCGTGCTGCTGGCGTGGGTCGGCTTCGACCTCGCCTGGCGCGTGCGTTTCCAGACGTTTTCGAGCCTGCCGCTGTCGATCGGCTGGGCCTACCTGGCGTTGCCCGTCGGCGCCACGTTCTCGCTGCTCGCGGTGGTGGCACATCACCTCGACCCGATCAATCGGGAACTCGAAACCCAGCAGTAGCCCGCCGAACGGAGCGCAGCGATGTCGACGGCCCTCCTGATCACGATGCTGCTGTGCTTTGCCTTCAGCATCTCGGTGGCGGTGTCGATCGGCGTGGCGGCGTGGGTCGGGATTGCCGGCTTCACCGACCTGCCATGGCTGGCAATGCCGAAGGAGATGTTCACCGCCATCGACAAGTTCCCGCTGGCGGCGATTCCGTTCTTCATCCTTGCCGGCAACCTGATGGAAACCGGCGGCATCTCGCGGCGACTGGTCGATTTCGCCAAGTCGATCGTCGGCGGGGTGCAGGGCGGCTTGCCGATGACCTGCGTGCTGACGTGCATGATCTTCGCCGCCGTGTCGGGTTCGTCGGTGGCGACCACGTTCGCGATCGGCGCGATCCTGATTCCCGCATTGATCCAGCACGGCTACCCGCGCAACTGGGCCGCGGCGCTGCAGGCTTCGAGCGCGGAACTCGGCGTGATCATTCCGCCGTCGATTCCAATGATCCTGTACGGGGTGTCGGCCGAAGTGTCGATCGGCGAACTGTTCATTTCCGGCTTCGGCCCCGGCATCCTGATCGGCGGCGCGCTGATGCTGTTCGTGTTCCTGTACTGCAAGCGCCAGGGCTGGGGCAGGAACGATGGCGACAACCGCCTGCCGCTGTCGTCCGCGGCGATCGACGTGGCGGCGTTGGCTGGAGCGCTGATCTCGTTCTGGGTCGGCAATCGCCTGGTCGGGCCATTGCTGGCCGGCGGTAATGCGCAGGCGGTCGATCGCCTCACCGACCTCGTCGGTTTGGTCTTCGGGCTGGGTTACTTCATTGCATTGACCGCGGTGCCGCGACTGCGCGATGCGCTGATCAAGCGCGCAGCCTTCGCGCTGATGATGCCGGTGATCATTCTGGGTGGCATCTACGGCGGCGTGTTCACGCCGACCGAGGCGTCGGTGGTCGCGGTCTTCTACGCGATCATCGTCGGCATGTTCGTGTATCGCGAGGTGCGCCTGCCGCAGCTGTGGGCGGCGCTGAAGAAATCGGTGATCTCGGCGGCGGTCATCATGTTCATCATCGCCAACGCCGGCCTGTTCGCGTATCTGATCACGCGTGCTGGCATCCCGGAGCAGATCGGCGCCTTCCTGAAGAACACCCTGCAGACGCGCGAGTGGTTCCTCCTCGGGGTCAACGCGGCGCTGTTCGTGATCGGCATGTTCATCGAAACCTCGGCGTCGATCATCGTGCTGGCGCCGATCCTGGTACCGGTCGCCACGCATTTCGGCATCGATCCGGTCCACTTCGGCACGATCATGGTGGTGAATCTCGCGCTGGGCATGATCACGCCGCCATTCGGCGTAAACCTGTTTGCCGCCTGTACGGTCGCAAAGATCTCGCTCGACCAGATCGTCACGCGCCTGCTGCCCTTCGTGGGCGTCGTGCTCGCCTGCCTGATGGTGATCACCTATTTCCCGCCGCTGACGCTGGCGCTGCGGGATCTGGTGTATCGCTGACGTATCGACGCCTGAGCGCCGATATCTCGAATTATGCGCAGAGGTGCGAACGATCCGAGCCACGAATCATGCGGCGCCAAGGGAGAAAGCTCGCGCCGCGGCGTGAGAGTGCAGGTTGCGGCGACTCGTTTCGGTAAGCTTGGCGCCGCCCAACAACGTATCGCGCAGAAGAACATCAATGGAACATCCCGGTAAGCGTTTCACCCTCGAGGTCCGACCTTGGGTGCCCCCGCGCCTGGCGCGGCTCGCCGAACTTGCCGGCGATCTGTATTACAGCTGGGATTTGCCCACGCGCGGACTGTTCGCGCGTCTCGACCCGGCGCTGTGGGAAGCCTGCGGGCATAGTCCGAAGGCGTTCCTCAACCAGGTCGACCAGCGCCGGCTCGAAGCCGCGGCCGAGGATCCGGGCTATCTCGGTCATTACACCCGCGTGGTGTCCGCTTACGACACGTATCTGGCACGGCAGCCGCGGCGCGCGAACGGCGGCTGGCTCGGTGAAGGCGACCTGATCGCCTATTTCTGCGCGGAATTCGGCTTTCACGAGAGCCTGCCGATCTACTCCGGCGGCCTCGGCATCCTGGCGGGCGATCACTGCAAGGCCGCGGCGGATGCGGGACTGCCCTTCGTCGGCGTCGGCCTGCTGTACCGGCAGGGCTATTTCACGCAGGAGATCGACGGCGAAGGCAACCAGCGCGCGACTTATCACGACGCGGACTTCGACGACCTGCCGGTGGCGCCGGCCCGCACGCCGGAGGGCGCGGAACTGCACATTCCGATCGAGGTCGCCGGGCGCCAGGTGCAGGTCAAGGTCTGGCAGTCCCAGGTCGGTCGCGTGAGGCTCGTGCTGCTCGACACCGATCTGCCGGAGAACTCGGACCATGATCGCTTCATCGCGCATCGTCTGTACGGCGGCGATCGCGGCACGCGGATCGAGCAGGAAATCGTGCTCGGCATGGGCGGCGTGCGCGCGTTAAGGGCGCTGAATCTTCGGCCCAGCGTCTGGCACATAAATGAAGGCCACGCGGCATTCCTCGTGCTCGAGCGCGTGCGCGATTTGATGGCTCACGGAGTGGACTTTGCCGCAGCGCTCGAAGCGGTCGCCGCGAACACCGTATTCACCACGCACACCGCGGTACCTGCCGGTCACGATCACTTCAGCGAGGACATGATCCGGCACTACTTCGAGGATT
>JBAIYN010000687.1:0-28213 GCA_037915775.1 Burkholderiales bacterium
ACCGTGATGACCAAGGGCGACGCCAGCCCGGTGACACGGGCGGATCGCGGCGCCGAAGAAGCCATGCGCGCGCTGATCGAGAAGCGCTACCCGACGCATGGCATCCTCGGCGAGGAATTCGGCATCAAGGCGGGCCGCGGTTACCGCTGGATCCTCGATCCCGTCGACGGCACGCGCGCCTTCATCACCAACTGCTTCCTGTTCGGCACCCTGATCGCGCTCGAGCGCGACGACGGCACGGGGTTCAAGCCCATCCTCGGCGCGATCGCGCATCCGGCCGCCGGGCTCGCATTGGTCGGCCACGCAGAAGGCACGACGCTGTACGCGAGCGACGGCTCGCAGCGCGCGGCGCACGTGCGCCCCTGCCGCCAGCTCGAGGATGCGACGGTGCTCGCGACCACGCACTGGTCCACCGGCGAGCAGCGTGCCGGCGCCACGGTCGAGAACGTGATCCGGCGCGCGAAGCTCTACCGGACCTGGGGCGACTGCTTCGGCTACTTTGCACTGTGCACGGCCGGCGCCGACGCGATGCTGGATCCGACGCTGGCCTACTGGGATGTCGCCGCGATCCTGCCGGTCGTCGAGGGCGCCGGCGGGCGCGTCACCAGCTGGCGCGGCGGCGACCCGCTCGAGGATCCGTCACTTCTTGCCACCGCCGGCCCGCTGCACGACGAGATCCTGCGCATCGTGCATGAGATGAGCTGACTGGCGGGCGCAACCGGCAGAACGTCCGCTCCGCGCCGCCGCAGCGAGTTCAGAACGGGATGTCGTCGTCCATCTCGGCGATGTTCTGGGCCGGCTTGGCGGCCGGCTTGCTGCCGGACGAACGCGCCGGTGCGGGCTCGTCCACTTCGCCGCCCCCCATGCCTTCGCGCGAGCCCAGCATCTGCATGTTCTCGGCCACGATCTCGGTCGTGTATTTCTCGTTGCCGTCCTTGTCGGTCCACTTGCGCGTCCGCAAGCGTCCTTCCACATAGACGGGCCGGCCCTTGCGCAGGTATTCGCCCGCAATTTCGGCCAGCCGTCCGAAGAAGACGACCCGGTGCCACTCGGTCTCTTCCTGCTGCTGGCCGGCTGAATCCTTGTAGCGCCGCGTGGTGGCGACCGATACGTTGGTGATCGCGGCGCCGTCGGGGCTGTAGCGCGTCTCGGGGTCCCGGCCGAGATTGCCGATCAGAATGACCTTGTTCACCGATGCCATCGCGTTTCCCCCAAGCCCTCGCTCCGATGCAGCCATCATACCGACTGTCGCGCCGCGCACGCGCCGGCCGGTGGCGCAGTCCGCCTCATCGGCCGACGCTGCGGCTGGCTTTGGCCGCGCGGGCGCCGCTATAGTGGCGTGTTCTGCTCCGTCTCCCCTGCCGACACATGGACGTGATCAAGGTTCGCGGCGCACGCACGCACAACCTGAAGAACATCGATCTCGACCTTCCGCGCGACCGGCTGATCGTTCTGACCGGGCTGTCCGGGTCGGGCAAGAGCTCGCTCGCCTTCGACACGCTGTACGCGGAGGGGCAGCGGCGCTATGTCGAATCGCTGTCGGCTTATGCGCGGCAGTTCCTGCAGTTGATGGAAAAGCCCGACGTCGATTCGATCGAGGGACTGAGCCCCGCGATCGCGATCGAGCAGAAGTCCGCATCGCACAACCCCCGTTCCACCGTCGGCACGGTCACCGAGATCCACGACTACCTGCGGCTGCTGTTCGCGCGCATCGGCATGCCGCACTGCCCCGACCATCCGGAGCATCCGCTGACGGTGCAATCGGTCGCGCAGATGGTCGACAGCACGCTGGCGCTGCCGGCCGACACGCGGCTGCTGGTGCTGGCGCCGATCGTGCGCGAGCGCAAGGGCGAGTTCGAGGAGCTGTTCGACGATCTGCAGACACAGGGCTTCGTGCGCTTTCGCATCGACGGCGCGATCGTCGAGGCGGACAACCTGCCGCATCTGGCGAAGCACGAGAAGCACTCGATAGATGTCGTCGTCGACCGCCTGAAGGCGCGGCCGGAGGCCAAGCAGCGGCTGGCCGAATCGTTCGAAACCGCACTCCGCATCGCGGACGGGCGCGCGCTGCTGCTCGACACGGACAACGGCACCGAAACCGTGTTCTCGAACCGTTTCGCCTGCCCGATCTGCGGCTACTCGCTGGCGGAGCTGGAGCCGCGGCTCTTCTCGTTCAACAACCCGGTCGGCGCATGCCCGTCGTGCGACGGGCTAGGAACCGTCGAATACTTCGACGAACAGCGCGTGGTGGCCCACCCGGAGCTGACGCTCGCCAGCGGCGCGATCAAGGGCTGGGATGCGCGCAACCAGTACTACTTCCAGATGCTGGCTTCGCTGGCAAAGCACGCCGGCACCGACATCGACCAGCCGTGGGAGTCCTTGCCGGACGCGTTCCGGGCGCAGGTGCTGCGCGGCACCGGCGAAGTCACTTTGCCCTTCACTTACACCAACGACAAGGGCCGCCGGATCGTGCGCCGCCACGCATTCGAGGGCGTGCTGCCGAACATGGAGCGGCGCTGGCGCGAGACCGACTCGGCGGCGGTGCGCGAGGAACTGGCCAAGTACCGCGCCGTGAAGCCCTGTCCGGACTGCGAGGGCACGCGACTGCGGCGCGAGGCGCGTTTCGTGTTCGTCGGCGAGGGCAGCCAGAGGCGCGCGATCTTCGAGATCGAACGCGCGCCACTGGCGCAGACGCTCGAGTACTTCGACGCGCTCCAGCTGACCGGCGCGAAACGCGAGATCGGCACGCGCATCGTGCGCGAGATCGGCGCGCGCCTGCGCTTTCTGAACGACGTTGGGCTCACCTATCTGACGCTCGACCGCGCGGCCGACACCTTGAGCGGCGGCGAATCGCAGCGGATCCGGCTTGCGTCGCAGATCGGCTCCGGCCTGACCGGCGTGATGTACGTGCTGGACGAGCCATCGATCGGCCTGCACCAGCGCGACAACGAGCGGCTGATCGCCACGCTGAAGCACCTGCGCGATCTCGGCAATACGGTAGTTGTAGTCGAGCACGACGAGGACGCGATCCGCGCCGCCGATCACGTGGTCGACATGGGTCCGGGCGCCGGCGAGCACGGCGGCGAGGTGGTGGCGCAGGGAACGCCGCGCGACATCGAGATGGCCGAGGCGTCTTTGACCGGCGCGTACCTGGCGCACCGGCGCGCGATCGCGGTGCCCGCCGCGCGCGTGCCGCCCGGGCTGGACTGGCTGAAGCTGGCCGGCGCGCACGGCAACAACCTGAAGCGCGTCGATCTCGAGCTCCCGGTGGGACTGCTGGTCTGCGTGACCGGCGTGTCCGGCTCGGGCAAGTCGACGCTGATCAACGACACGCTGGCAACGATCGTCGCGCGGCATCTTTACGGCTCGTCGGCGACAGTGGCTCCCCACGATTCGATCGATGGCCTCGAGCATTTCGACAAGATCGTCACCGTCGATCAAAGCCCGATCGGCCGCACGCCGCGCAGCAATCCGGCGACGTACACGGGGCTGTTCACGCCGATCCGCGATCTGTTTGCCGGCACGCCGACCGCGCGCGAACGCGGCTACGAGGCGGGACGCTTCAGCTTCAACGTGCGGGGCGGACGTTGCGAAGCCTGCCAGGGCGACGGACTGATCAAGGTCGAGATGCACTTCCTGCCCGATGTGTACGTACCGTGCGAAACCTGCCGCGGCCAGCGGTACAACCGCGAGACCCTCGAGGTGCTGTACAAGGGGCGCAACATCGCCGAAGTGCTCGACCTGACCGTGGAGCAGGCGGCGGAGTTCTTCGGCGCGGTGCCGGTGCTGGCGAAGAAACTGCAGACGCTGGCCGACGTGGGCCTTGGCTATATCCGCCTCGGCCAGAGCGCGACGACGCTGTCGGGCGGAGAGGCACAGCGCGTGAAGCTGTCGCTCGAACTGTCGAAGCGCGATACCGGCAGGACCCTGTTCATCCTCGACGAACCAACCACCGGCCTGCATTTCCACGACATCGAACTGCTGCTGCGCGTGCTGCATCAGCTGCGCGACGCCGGCAACACGGTCGTCGTGATCGAGCACAACCTCGACGTGATCAAGACGGCGGACTGGATCATCGATCTGGGACCCGAGGGCGGCGATGGCGGCGGAAGGATCGTTGCCACCGGCACGCCCGAGGCGATCGCCGCCCGCAGGGACAGCCATACCGGGCGCTTTCTTGCGCGTGTGCTGCCTGCAGCCGGGGTGGGAGCGCAACGGCGCGCAGCGTGACGCCGGTCGGCGGCGAGCGACCGGGCGCTGCGGCCTGGCGGGCTCCGCGATCGAGACACTGGGCAACGCTTCCTATAAGCTTGGCCGAAAGAACAAGAAGAGACGGCCTCGGGACTGGCTCTTCCATTCCAACAACATGTCTTCCAGTCAGGCGTCGGCTGAATCGTTGCCGGCGCGGTTCAGGGGGATTGTTCTTCTCGTCGAGGACAATCCGATCAACCAATTGGTCGCCAGCGAGATGCTGCAATTGCTGGGCGCCGAGGTGGAGTGCGTGCATGACGGGATCCAGGCGCTCGACGCGATGCAATCGCGCCGCTTCGATCTCGTGCTGATGGACATCCAGATGCCCCGGATGGACGGCATCGAAACGACGCGCGAGATCCGACGCCTCGAACAAGGCGGGTCCCTGCCCGAGACTCCGGTGGTCGCGCTGACCGCGAATGCATCCGACGCGGATCGCCAGCGTTGCCTGGCGGCCGGAATGAACGATTTCCTCGCGAAGCCGGTGAAGACCGAGCAGATCGCCGCGGTGCTGGCGCGCTATCTTCGGCCGGGTGCCGACTGAACGGCCTGCGGCGCATCACCGCTGCAACAGCCGCTCCTCCGCGAGCTCGAGCGATTCGGGAACTCCGCGCAGCACCACCACGTCGCCCGCCTGGAGCACCAGGTCATCGCTCGGATCGTCGCCCCGGATCCCGCGCCGCCTGACCGCGGTGACTTCGACACCGATCGGCTTCAGCCCGAGCGCGCCGAGCGCCTTGCCGACCGCCGCGGCACCGGCTTCGATCGGCACCGAATGCAGGCGCGCATGCGACTCGTCCTCGAATTGCGCCGGATCGTCGGCGCCGTGAAAGTAGCCGCGCAGCAGGCGATAGCGTGAATCACGTGTCTGGCGTATGCGCCGGACCACGCGCGCCAGAGGAACGCCCAGTAGCACCAGCGCGTGCGAACCGAGCATCAGGCTGCCCTCGAAGATCTCCGGCACGACTTCGGTCGCGCCGGCCTTCAACAGCCGATCCAGATCCGCGTCGTCCTGCGTGCGCACGATGATCGGCAGGTTGGGCCTCGCTTCGTGCGCAAAGTGGATCACCTTCAGCGCGGACGCCGGGTTGTTGTAGCTGATCACCAGCGCCGCCGCCCGCATCAGGCCGGCCGCAATCAGCGTCTCGCGCCGCGCCGCATCGCCGTAGACGACCGAATCGCCCGCCGCGGCGGCTTCGCGCACGCGGTCCGGGTCGAGATCGAGCGCAACATAACTGATGTCCTCCTGCTCGAGCATCTTGGCGAGGTGCTGTCCGCTGCGACCAAAGCCGCAGATGATCACGTGACGCTCGGTCGCCATCGAGCGCGTGGCGACCTGGTGCAGTTGCAGCGAGCGCAGCATCCACTCCGAGCTGGCCAGGCGCAGCGCGATGCGGTCGCTGTGCTGAACCAGGAACGGCGCCGCGAGCATCGACAGCAGCATCGCCGCCAGCACGATCTGCCTGATATCGAACGGCAGGATCGAGCCGGATTCGGACAGCAGAACGAAGCCGAACTCGCCAGCGGCCGCCAGCGCCAGACCGGCCCGGATCGAGGTGCCGGCACTACCGCCGAACGCCCGGGCCAGCGCCACGATCAGCGCACACTTGAAGGCGGTCGGTATCAGCAGCGCCAGCAGGACCCAGCCGATGTTATCGAGCACGACGCGGACGTTCAGCAGCATGCCGATGGTGACGAAGAACAGCCCGAGCAGCATGTCGCGAAAGGGCTTGATGTCCTCCGCCACCTGGTGGCGGTACTCCGTCTCCGAAATCAGCATGCCGGCGACGAATGCGCCGAGCGCGAGCGACAGGCCCGCATGCTCGGTCAGCCAGGCCAGGCCCAGCACGAGCAGCAGCAGATTCAACGTGAACAGCTCGTGCGATTTGCGCCGGGCAACCATGTGCAGCCAGTGACGCAACGCCCATTGGCCGCCGACCAGCAGGATCGTCAGCAGGACGACCGCCTTGACGGCGGCCCACATCAGTTCCGGTCCCAGGCTTTGCGGCTGCGTGGCCAGCGCCGGGACCACCACCAAAAGGGGCACCACGGCGAGGTCCTGGAACAGCAGGACGCCGACGATGCGCTTGCCGTGCTCGGTTTCCAGTTCGAGCCGGTCGACGAGCAACTTGACGAGAATCGCGGTCGACGACATCGACAGTGTCGCTCCAAGCAGGAAGCTCGCCGCCAGGCCGAGCCCGATGTAGGGGCCTACCAGCCAGCCGACCACCGAAACGAGCAGGATCGTCGCCGCGACCTGCACGAAGCCCAGCCCGAAGACGATCCGCCGCATGCTCTTCAGCTTCGGCAACGAAAACTCCAGGCCGATGGAGAACATCAGGAAGACGACGCCGAATTCGCCGAGGTAGCGCGTGTCGCCCGAATCGGGCACCAGGCCAAAGGCATGCGGTCCGATCAGGATGCCGACCATCAGATAGCCGAGCATGGGCGGCAGGTCGAGCAGCCGGAACACGACCACGCCCGCCACCGAAGCGGCGAGAAGCAGCAGCGTCAGTTCGAGCGCGGTGGGCATTGTTCTGGGCGTGCGACGGTTCGAGTGGCAGGCCGCGACCGTTGGACGACAGCAATTCTTGTGCCAGCGTCAGGGTCGCCAGAGTATCATCGACCGCGACTGTCCTGCTCCGAATGTTCCCCCTTCCCCATGGCGCCTGACGCGCGCTCCCGTTCTGGTGCTTCGGCGCTCGATCTGGCGCGCGAGGTCCTTGCAATAGAGTCACAGGCGGTCGCCGCACTCGCCGGTCGACTGGACGGAGCGTTCCTGAAGGCCATCGACCTGCTGCTCGCCTGCCGTGGGCGGATCGTCGTGTCGGGTGTCGGCAAGAGCGGTCACGTCGGGCGCAAGATCGCCGCCACGCTTGCGTCTACGGGTTCGCCGGCGCTTTTCGTCCATGCAGCCGAGGCTGCGCACGGCGACCTCGGCATGATCACGCCCGCGGACGTGCTGATCGCCCTTTCCTACTCGGGAGAGACGGCCGAACTGCTGACGATCGTTCCGCTGGTCAAGCTCGAGGGGACGCCGATGATCGCGATCACCGGCAATCCGGCATCGACGCTGGCGCGCCACGCGGATGTCCATCTGGACGTCCGGGTCGACAAGGAGGCGTGTCCGCTGAATCTGGCACCGACCTCTTCGACCACGGCGACGCTCGCCCTTGGGGATGCGCTCGCGATCGCCTGCATGGAGGCGCGCGGGTTCGGACCGTCCGATTTCGCGCGCTCTCATCCGGGCGGGGCGCTGGGCCGGCGCCTGCTGACGCGCGTGGCCGAGATCATGCGCACAGGCGACGCGATTCCGGCCGTATCGATCGATGCCTCCGTACTCGACGCGGTGGGCGAAATCGGCCGCAAGCGGCTGGGCATGACCGCGGTGCTGGATCGCGACGGGTGCGTGGCCGGCATCTTCACCGAAGGTGACCTGCGGCGGCTGATCGAGCGCGTCGGCGACGTACGGTCATTGCGGATCGCCGACGTGATGACGCGTAATCCTTTGACCGTTCCGTCCGCCATGCTGGCGGCGGAGGCGGCGCGGATCCTCGATGCGAGCCTGAAGAACCAGTTGCTGGTGATCGACGAGGGCAAGCTGGTCGGCGCCCTGCATATGCATGACCTGACTGCGGCCAAGGTGCTCTGATGGCGGGAGAAGCCGAAGCGCGTGCCGCCCAAGTGCGCCTGGTGATCCTCGACGTTGACGGGGTCATGACCGATGGACGGCTTCATTTCGGACCGCAGGGCGAAGCGTTGAAGGTCTTCGACGTACGCGATGGGCTGGGCATCAAGCTGCTGCGCGAAGCCGGAATCGGCGTGGCGATCCTGTCCTCGCGGCGCTCCGAAATCGTCGACATGCGGGCACGCGAACTGGGGATCACGCATGTGCTGCAGGGCGAAGGCGACAAGCTGGCCGGCTTCGATCGCCTGCTGGGCGCAACCGGCGCCGCGCCCGCCCAGTGTGCGTTCATGGCTGACGACTGGCCCGACCTCAAGGTGCTGGCAAGGGTTGGCCTGGCGGCGGCGGTCGCGGACGCAGTGCCCGAGGTGAAGCGTGCGGCTCACTGGACCGCGTCCGCAGGCGGCGGTCGTGGCGCGGTGCGGCAGCTGGCTGAATTCATCCTGCGCGCGCAGGCGAGGTTCGACGCCGCGCTGGCGCGGCATGGCGCGGAGCCGGCCGATGCGTGATCGGATAACGATGATCATCGCGATCCTGCTGCTTGCCATCGTGACTGCGACGAGCTACTGGTATTCGCGCTTGATGCGCCAGCCCGAAACTGCCCAGCCGCCGCGGCCCGGCACGCCCGACGTGGTGGTCGACCGGCTCGTTCTGACGCAGTTCGACGAGCAGGGGCGCGCGAGGAACAAGTTGTTCGGAAGTCGACTGCAACACTTCCCGGACAGTGACGATATCGAGGTCACGGCGCCGCGGCTGGTCAGCCTGCGGCCCGATCAGCCCCGAGTCGAAGCCAGCGCGCGGACGGCGCGCGTGGAGGATGCCGGCGAGCGGGTGCAACTGAACGGCGACGTCGTGATCACGCGGTCGGCATTCCACGGGGAACCGGAGATGCGCATGACGACGGAATACCTGCTGGCATTGCCGGACGAGGATCGGTACCGCACGGATCGTCCGGTCAAGCTCACCCGCGGCGCGTCGATGATCAGAGCAGAGAGCATGGATTTCGACAACATCGCCCGCACGGTGGTGATGGTCGGCGCGGTGCACAGCGTGATCGAACCGCAGCCAGGCGGGCGGCGCTGACGCATGAGCACCCGCATCCTTCGCATCCTTTTCCTCGCCGTTGCGGTTGCGGCCTCGCCCGTCCTGGCCGAGCGCGCCGACCGGGACAAGCCGACCCAGATCGACGCCGACCGCGTCACTGCGGAGGAACTGAAGCAGGTCGTCGTCTATACCGGCAGGGTCGTCCTGACAAAGGGAACGCTGCGCATCACCGGCGATCGGCTCGAACTGCGCGAGGATCCGGAGGGCTACCAGTATGCGGTCGTCACGGCGCCGCCCGGAGGTCTGGCGACGTTTCGCCAGCGCCGCGACCCAACTCGGCCCGGCATCGAGGAATACATCGATGCCTCGGCCGACCGGCTCGAATACAACGGCAGGACGGAGACGATCAAGCTGACGGGTCGCGCGCAGATCAGGCGCATCGAGGACGGCCAGCCGCGCGACGAGTTCAGTGGCGGCGTCATCACCTACAACATGCGCGATTCGAGCTACAGCGGCGAGGGCGGCGCCACGGAAGGAGGTCGGACGCGGACCATCATCGCGCCGCGATCGCCGGCGGCGCCAGCGACGCCGGCGCCGGCCGTGCCGCTCGAGCCCGCGCGTCGCCTCGATTCGGAACGCAAGCAGTGAACGCGCCGGAGACTTCGACGGCGGCTTCCGTTCACCGCGGCTCGCAGTCAGGCGGCCGTCTTGTCGTCGAGCATCTGCGCAAGCAGTACGGCGCGCGGGTGGTCGTCAAGGATGTCTCGCTCACCGTCGAGGCGGGCGAGGTGGTCGGTCTGCTCGGGCCCAATGGCGCCGGCAAGACGACGTGCTTCTACATGGTGGTCGGGCTGGTGCCGCGGGATGGCGGCACGATCACGCTCGACGGGACCTCGATCGCGCATCTGCCGATCCATCGGCGGGCCCGGCTCGGCCTGTCCTACCTGCCGCAGGAGGCTTCGGTGTTCCGCCGCCTGACGGTGGAGGAAAACGTTCGCGCGGTGCTCGAACTGCAGGTCGACGAGGCGCGCCGTGCGTTCACGCCGGCGCGCATCCAGGAGCAACTGGACGCGCTGCTGGATGAGTTGCAGATCGCACATCTGCGCACGAACACCGCGCAGAGCCTGTCCGGCGGCGAGAGACGCCGGGTCGAAATCGCGCGCGCGCTGGCGGCACGGCCGCGTTTCATCCTGCTGGACGAGCCGTTCGCCGGTATCGATCCGATTGCGGTGATTGAAATCCAGCGCATCGTGCGGTTTCTCAAGGATCGCGGCATCGGCGTGCTGATCACCGACCACAACGTGCGTGAAACGCTGGGCATCTGCGACCACGCCTACATCATCAACGAGGGACAGGTGCTGGCGGCGGGTGCGCCGCACGAGATCGTCGAGAACGATTCGGTTCGCCGCGTCTACCTCGGCGAACACTTCAGGATGTGACGCGGGCGGAACGACGATGAAACCGAGCCTGCAGCTGAAGCTGAGCCAGCACCTCGCGCTGACGCCCCAGTTGCAGCAGTCGATCCGGCTGCTGCAGCTGTCGACGATCGAGCTGAACCACGAGATCGAACAGGCGATTGCAGACAACCCGTTGCTCGAGCGGGACGACGATCCGCTGGCCACTTCGATGCGGATCGCGTCGGACGGCGCGATTGTCGATCGATCCGCGCCGAGCGAACCGCCCGAGCCCGCCGCCGCGACGCAGACGGACGAAGCCAATGGCAGCGACCACGCGGGAAGCGACAACAGCGCCGAGGACTGGGGCACCGCAGCCCCAGCAAGCACCCGAGACGAGGACGATGCGGGTCCGATCTCCTGGGCCGTCACCCGTCCTTCGCTCGCGCAGTTCCTCAGCAGTCAACTGGCCGCAACCCAGGTTTCCGCGCGCGATCGTGCCCTGGTCGAACTTCTGATCGAAGCCCTGGATGACAACGGCTACCTGACGTCGTCGCTGGACGAGGTGCATCAGATGTGTCCGCCGGACGCCGGCGTCGAACTCGATGACCTGAGCGCCGCGCTCAAGCTGCTGCAGAGCTTCGACCCGCCGGGAATAGGGGCTCGGACGCTCTCCGAGTGCCTGCTGCTTCAGCTGGAAAACCTGGGCAGGCAGGCGAGGCCGCCTTGTTCCGAGCAGGCTCTGACTTACGCCAAGGCGATAGTTAGTGAACACTTGCCGCTATTGGCCAATCGGGATTACGCCAAGCTGCGGCGCCTGCTTGGAGCGAGCGAGGAAGATCTGCGTACCGCGCATCAGGTGATTCGTGGACTCAATCCGCATCCGGGCGTAGGCTTTGGCACGGAGACGATCGATTACGTGGTGCCGGATATCTTCGTCCGGCGCCTCAAGGGTCGATGGGTCGCGCAGCTGAATCCAGACATCATGCCGCGGCTGCGGGTCAATCAGCTCTACGCATCGATCGTCAAACGCGACAGAGGCAAGGAAGGACAGGCTCCTTGGTCCGCTCGGCTGCAGGAAGCGCGCTGGTTGATTCGGAATATCCAGCAGCGCTTCGACACCATCCTGCGAGTCGCCCAGGCGATTGTCGATCGCCAGCACAACTTCTTCACCCACGGCGCGATCGCCATGCGGCCGCTTGTGCTGCGCGAGATCGCGAATACCGTGAACCTGCACGAGTCGACCGTCTCGCGTGTCACGGCCAGCAAGTACATGGCCACGCCGTTCGGCGTGTACGAGCTCAAGTACTTCTTCGGGAGCCACGTGGCAACCGAAACCGGTGGTGCGGCATCGTCGACCGCGATCCGCGCCTTGATCAAACAACTGATAGGAGCAGAAGACTCGAAGGATCCGCTGTCAGACAACCGAATCGCGGAGTTGCTGGGTGAACAGGGCATCGTGGTCGCGCGGCGCACCGTCGCGAAATACCGCGAGGCGCTGAAGATCCCCCCGGTGGCGATGCGTAAAGCTCTCTAGCGACGCAGGTACCACGAGGCACCTGTGTCAATCCGTCAACCAGCCGGCATGTCGTTCACTGCGCCGGCTTCAGCGTAAGGGTGCTGCATGAACCTCATCATCCACGGTCACCACGTCGAAGTGACTCCGGCACTGCGCGGCTACGTCGAGGGCAAGATGGAGCGGATCCGGCGCCACTTCGATCACCTGATCGAGGCGGACGTCCTGCTGTCAGTCGAGGACAAACTCAGGCACCGCGCCGAGATCACCTTGCGCGTGCGCGGAAGCAGCATGCACGCCGAGGCGACCGACGGGGATATGTACGCGGCGATCGATGGCCTGATGGACAAGCTCGACCGCCAGGTTCTGCGACACAAGGATCGGGTTCGAAACCACGTGCGCGAGCCACTCAAGCATCAGGCCGCACAACAGCAGCAGTAGCCGGCGGACACCGGGACGCTCGACCGAGGCCCGCGCCGGCGGGCCTCGGTCGTTTGAGGCCACCGGAATTCGGCGAGTGCTTACGCTGTTGCAGCACTGCGACAAGCGCCATTCGAGGAAGAACCCCCTCTGCGCTCGCTCAGGCGCCACTTGGCGGCACGCCTATACTGAAAACGGTTTCTGGAATTGAAACAGACTGCCCGCGGACTCAGATATCCGAAGACGCGACTTGAGCATTCGATCGCCCGTCTCCTGATCGTTCACCGTGCACAGGTGAACGGCGACCGGTCCATCGATGTCATCGATCCACGTCGCGACCTGCTCCTTGCGCGTTCCTTGACCGTGGACCCGTCCGATCCGACTTCGGTGCGAATCGCGAAATGAACCTGATCTCCCGTTTGCTTCCCCCTAACAACGTGCTTCTCGGCCTTGCGGCATCCAGCAAGAAGCGCGTCTTCGAGCAGGCTGGCCTGCTGTTCGAAAACAACCATGGCATCGCCCGCGCGACGGTATTCGACAGCCTGTTTGCCCGCGAGCGCCTCGGATCGACCGGACTCGGGCAAGGAGTCGCGATACCCCATGGGCGCATCAAGGGGTTGAAGGAGGCAATCGCTGCCTTCGTTCGCCTCGAAGAGCCGGTCCAGTTTGATGCGCCGGACGGCCGGCCGGTGCAGCTTCTGTTCTTCCTGCTCGTGCCGGAGCAGGCCACGCAGCAACACCTCGACATCCTGTCGGAGCTGGCACAGATGCTGTCCGACAAATCGTTTCGGGAAAACCTGATGTCCGCGTCCGACCCGCAAGCGGTGCACTCGATGCTGGCAACCTGGGAACCCGTGCGCCCCGCCGCCTGATGCCACCGGCGGAAGCCACGTCGGCTAAGCTTCGCGAATGCCGACCCTGCAATCCCTATTCGAAGAAAACGTCGACAGCCTGAAGCTGCGCTGGATCGCGGGACGCCAGGGCGGCGAGCGCAAATTCCAGGGCAGCGGCGCCCTTGATGTCCCGGCGGCCGACCTCGTCGGCCACTTGAACCTGATCCATCCGAACCGGCTGCACGTGCTTGGCACGCCCGAAGTCCAGTACGTGTCCCGGATGGACAGCGGCCGGCGCGCTCACTATGCAGATGACCTCGTTTCCGGCGGAGCGCTGGGGATGATCGTCGCGGAGGATCTGGCGCTGCCGACCGACATGGAAGCGGCGGCCGAGCGGGCTGGCCTCCCGGTATTCGCCTCGCCATTGCCGGCAGCCAACGTGATCGACCTGTTGCGGATCTACCTGGGCAAGTCGATGGCGGCACACTGCACGATGCACGGCGTATTCATGGACGTGCTCGGCATGGGCGTGCTGATTTCGGGGGAATCGGGCGTCGGCAAGAGCGAACTCGGGCTGGAATTGATCAGCCGCGGCCACGGACTGGTCGCCGACGACGTGGTCGACTTTGCCCGCGTGGCGCCCGACACGATCGAGGGACGCTGTCCGTCGCTGCTCGCGAACCTGCTCGAGGTGCGCGGCCTGGGCCTGCTGGACATCAAGGCGATCTTCGGCGAGACCGCGGTCAGGCGGAAGATGAAGCTGCGTCTGATCGTCGAACTCCGGCGCCGGGCCGCGGCCGAGATGATGGAGCGGCTCCCCCTGGCCGGCACGACGGAGGAGGTTCTGGGTCTGCCGGTCCACAAGGTCGTCATCCCAGTGGCCGCCGGCCGCAACCTGGCAGTCCTGCTCGAAGCTGCGGTGCGCAATACGATCCTGAAGCTGCGCGGCATCGACACCATGGCCGATTTCCTGGAACGCCAGCGACAGGCCATGGATGACGTCTAGCCAAGTCCCCGCCCCGGCGTCAACGGCCCCTGCCGCGCGGGCGTTAAAGTGCGGCTGGCCCGGAGTTCATTCTGGGGCGGCCAGCCAACCAACCGTCGGAGGAGAAGCAAGATGCTGAAGCAAGCCCTGATCGCCGCCTGTCTGCTGCTGCCCGTGGCCACGATGGCCGCGGAAGAGAAGAAGATGACGCCACAGCAACAGAAGATGACCACCTGCAACAAGGAAGCGGGAGAGAAGAAGCTCGAAGGAGACGCCCGCAAGAAGTTCATGTCGGAGTGCCTGTCAGCCAAGCCCGCCGCAAAGATGACGCAGCAGGACAAGATGAAGGCCTGCAACAAGGACGCCGGCGCCAAGAACCTGAAAGGGGACGAGCGCAAGAAATTCATGTCTGAATGCCTGAAGGGCTGATCCGGAACGGATCGCCGGGACGCGGGGGCGCAGCAATGCTGCGCCCCCTTTTCATTTCAAGGCTCGGCGTCGTGCAACAATGGCCGCATGCGCGTCGTGCTGGTCACCGGGATGTCAGGCTCCGGCAAGTCGGTCGCCATCCGCCTGCTGGAGGATGTGGGCTATTACTGCGTCGACAATCTGCCGTCGCGCTTTCTCGGCCAGGTCTGCGCGTATCTGAGCGAGGCCGGGCACAGTGAGGTCGCGGTATCGGTCGACGCCCGCACCGAGCTTTCTCTCGCGCAGCTGCCCGCCGTGATCGAGGAGTTGCGCATCGCCGGCCACGACGTCAGGGTCCTTTTCCTGACGGCGTCCACTGAGGCCCTGGTGCAGCGGTACTCCGAGAGCCGCCGCCGACATCCGCTGTCAGAACGGCTGGCGCTGGGTACCGACGGCCTGGAACCGACCTTGCCCGAGTGCATCGAGGCCGAGCGCGACCTGCTCGTACCGCTGCACCAGATCGGACACCTGATCGACACGAGTTCGCTCCAGGCAAACACGCTGCGCAACTGGGTCCGGCAATTCGCCGACAGCCCGCGCGCCACGCTGACCCTGACTTTCGAGTCGTTCGCCTACAAGAACGGAATTCCGGTCGATGCCGACCTGGTGTTCGACGTTCGCAACCTGCCCAATCCCTTCTACGATCCGCGCCTGAAGCCTCTGACCGGCCTCGACGAGCCGGTGATCGCGTTTCTTTCCGCATCCAGGCGGGTCGGCGAGATGACCGAGGACATCGCGCGATTCCTGGAACGGTGGCTGCCGGGCTACATGCAGGACACGCGCCATTACGTGACTGTCGCAATCGGCTGCACCGGCGGCCAGCATCGATCCGTGTACGTCGTGGAGCAGCTCGCCAGGCGCTTTGCCGGCCAGGCGCGCGTGCTGGCTCGTCACCGCGCAATTGCGCGTCATTGACTCGTCGATTCGCCGTCGGCGCCGATGAAGCTGCCGCTGTTCCCGCTCAACGCCGTGCTGTTCCCGGGAGGCACCCTGCCGCTGCGCGTGTTCGAGACGCGCTACATGGACATGGTGCGCGACTGCCTGCAGACCTCGTCGAGCTTCGGCGTCTGCCTGATCACGAAGGGCCGCGAAACGGGAAAGCCGGCGCAATGTGAGACCACCGGTTGCATGGCCTCGATCGCCGCCTGGGACATGCAGCAACTCGGCGTGCTGAACATTCGCACCGTGGGCGGCCGGAGATTCCGCGTGCTGCATGCGGCTCCGCAGGAAAACGGGCTGCTGGTCGGCGATGTCGACGAGATCGAACCCGACGTCGACGTTCCGCTGTCACCCGAGCACCAGCCTTGCGCGACGCTGCTCGCCCGCATCATCGATGACCTCGATGCCCAGCGCGAGGCTGCTCTGCGCGCCAGCCCCGGCGCCGCCGACACGCTGGCGACCAGCCCGATCGAGCGCCCGTATCGGATGGAATCCACCGTCTGGGTCGGCAACCGCCTGTGCGAGGTGCTGCCCGTTTCGTTGCGCGCAAAGCAGAAGCTGATGGAGCTCGAGGACGCGAAGGTCCGACTCGACATCGTGCTGCGTTTCCTGCGGCAGCACGCAGTCGTTCAGTGAGCGGGCACGACGTCGGCGGCCGGCGCGGCGCACATCACGTCGCGTAGCAATGCACGGATCGGCGCCGGCAGCGCGGCGCCTTCGATGGCATCGGCAGCCAGCCATTGCATCTGCGGCTCCATGGCGATCGGCTGCGGCCGCTCGATCCGTGCCAGGTGCGGCGTGAACTGCAGCGTGAAGTGCGTGAACGCGTGCCGGCGTGCCGGCAGCGGCCGCGCGTCCGCGGCCGGCGCCAGCGCCATCAGCGCCCTCGCCATGTCCTCGAGGCGGTCGAACTGCGGCAGCGACAGCAGCCCTCCCCATATCCCGGCGCCGGGCCGCTGTTCGAGCAGCACGCGCTCTTCGTGAACCAGGAGCAGCAGATGCGCGAAGCGCAGCCGCGGTGCTCTTCTCGGTCGTGCGGCCGGCAGCTCGTCCACGCGGCCGGCACGGAAGGCGACGCAGGTGGATCGCACCGGACAGTCATCGCAGCGCGGCGCGGAGCGGATGCACACTGTGGCGCCGAGATCCATCAGGCCCTGCGTATAGGCCGGCATCGCGTCCGCATCGGGCAGCAGCGACTCCGCGCGCGCCCACAGCAACCGCTCGAGCGCCGCCGAACCGGGATCGCCATCGACGCCGAACTGACGCGCCAGCACGCGCTTGACGTTGCCGTCCAGGATCGCGGCCCGTTCGTCGAAGCAGAAAGCGGCGATTGCTGCCGCGGTGGAACGCCCGATCCCCGGCAGGGCCGCGAGCTCCGCTGCGCCGCGCGGGAACACGCCGCCATGCTCTGCGACGATCCTTTGCGCGCACGCATGCAGGTTGCGCGCACGCGCGTAGTAACCGAGTCCGGCCCACAGCCGCATCACGTCGACCGGATCCGCCTGGGCCAGCGAGGCCACGTTCGGAAAGCGCTCGACAAAGCGCAGGTAATACGGCACAACCGTCGCGACCTGCGTCTGCTGCAGCATGATTTCCGACAGCCACACGCGATACGGATCACGCACGCCGTGCCAGGGCAGATCGCGCCGCCCCATCGCACGCTGCCATGCGACGATGCGCGAAGCGAACCTGCGCATCAGATTTCGATGCGCAGGTACGCCGGTTCGTTCGGATCCGCGCGGCGTTCGCGTGGCGGCGCTTCTGCCGCGGCCGCTGCTGCCGCCGCCGGCGGCGGCGCAGAGCTGATGCCGCGCACCCGCGCCAGCATCGCGCGCAGTCCTTCGAGCTTGCTCTGCACGTCCTCGAGCGCCGACTCGAGTTCGCCGATGCGTTCGTCCAGCGATTCCTGCGCACTGCGGATGCGTTCGACCGACTCCGCGCGCTTCTTCAGCTGCGCCCGCTGCTCGCGCACCTGCGCTTCGATCGGCGGCAGAAGCGAGCGGATCCAGGCTTCGGTGTCTCGCTCGGCCGTGGAAAGGACGTCGCGCGTGCGCGCCACCACGGTGTCGAAGAAGCGCTCGATCAGCGACCACTTGTCGCGCGTCAGCACGACGAACGCGCCAAAGTGCGACCGCCCGGCGCGCTCGACCTGCTCCAGCTCGCCGCGATATTTGTCGAGCGAGAACGACATCGGCGGCGGCAGGCTCCACCCGAGCTCGGCGGCGAACTTCTGCTGCACTCCGATCACCATCTTCTCGATCTCGCCCAGCTTGAGCCCCGCCTCGCGCAGCTGCCCGTTCAGCTGCGCGAAGTATTCCCGGATCGACGAGTAAAACTGCGGCGTCAGGCGAACGTTGCGCATGCGCTCGCGCGTCTTCTCGAGCGTCTCGCGCAGCGTCGCATGCGACAGTGGCGCGGTCGCCTGCTCGGACAGCCGCCCCAGCACTACCCGGGTGGCGACGATCTTACGCACGTTTTCCTCGAATTCGCGGCTTTCGGCCTGCGCGCGCAGCGACATGCGCTCGATTGAACTCTGGTTCTTCCCCTGCAGGGCGCGCAGTTCATAGAGCTGCTCGATCACGCCGCGCTCGCGCGCGGCGAGCGCCTGCCGCACTTCCTCCGCAACGCGCTCCACCACCGCCAGCGTCTGGGAGCCGACGATGCCCTGCTTGGCAGGGACCAGCAGTTCGACCAGGGCGGACTCGAGCCGCGGCAGCCGGCTCGCCGCGAGCAGCCGGTCGTCCTGCGTCACTTTCGCCACCAGGCCCTTCTGTGCCGAGACCGGAAACACCCGGGTCGTATCGAGGCCGAGCGTGCGGCCGACCAGGCGGACCTGGCGATCGACTTCGCTGTCGATTTCGTGCGCGGTCTTCAGCCCGTCCCACAGGCCATCGATCTTGTTCAGCACCGCGATGTGATTGCCGGCGGCACCCGTGTCGTGCACCACCTGGCGCCACACCTCGAGATCGCTCTTCGTCACGCCGGTGTCGGCCGCAAGCACGAACAGCACCGCATGCGCACTCGGCACCAGCGAAAGCGTGAGCTCCGGTTCCGCGCCGATCGCATTCAACCCCGGCGTATCGAGGATCACCAAGCCACGTTTCAGCAGCGGGTGCGGAAAGTTGATGATCGCGTGCCGCCAGCGCGAGATCTCGATCGTGCCATCCGGTGCGACGGCCGTCTTCTGGTCCGGGTCGCCGGGGTCGTAAAGGCCATACAGCAGCGCTTCCTGCACCGAGACGCGCACCGTATCGGCGACCAGCTTGAAGGCTTCCAGCATGCCCTCCGGCGCGTCGACGTCGACGGGGAAGACGCGCCATTCGCCACCGGCCTTCCTGAAATCCGACATCGTGCCCTGCCGCGCCCGCGTCTCGATCGGCAGCGCACGGATGCACGGCGGCAGCGATTCGTCGTACATCAGCTCGGTCGGGCACATCGTCGTGCGCCCGGCCGAAGACGGCAGGATGCGGCGGCCGTAGTCGGCGAAGAAGATGGCGTTGATCAGCTCGGATTTGCCGCGCGAGAACTCGGCGACGAATGCGATCACCAGCTTGTCTTCGGCCAGCCGATCCAGTCCGAGCGCCAGGCGGCGCGCGGCATCGTGGTCGAGCAGCTCGTTGTCCTGCAGCCAGGTGCGCAGGTGGGTGACACCCTGCGCGAGAGCTTCACGCCATGCGCCGTATTCCTGGAAGCTGCTCGCGAGTAGGGGCATCGATGGAAGCGCTCGGGGCGCAGGGTCGCGATTCAATCTAGCACAGCGAATTTCGGATGCGGCCCATTCAACCGGATGAGGCAGCCGGATTAGCGCGGCGGCGCTTTCGGCTGGCAGCGCGGGCAGAAATACGTGGCGCGCTGACCCTGCACGAGACGCCGGATCATCGTGCCGCATACCCGGCATGGCTTGCCGCCGCGGCCATAGACGAAGGCGTCGAGCATGAAGTAGCCCTCGTTGCCGTCCGCATCGACGAAGTCGCGCAGCGTGCTGCCCCCGACCGCGATGGCCTCGGACAGGACCTCCCGCACCGCCTCCACGAGCCGTTCACACCGCTCGCGCGACAGCCGCTGTGCAGGCAGACGCGGGTCGATGCCGGCGCGAAACAGGCTCTCGGACGCGTAGATGTTGCCGACGCCGACCACGATTTCGCCCGCAAGGAGTACCTGCTTGATCGCCGCCCGCCGGCCGCGTGTATGGCGATGAACGTGGGCGGCGTCGAAACGGGGATCGAAGGGCTCCAGACCGAGGTGCGCCAGCAGCGGGTGCCGTTCCACGTCGCCGGAACGCGCCGGATGCCAAAGGACGGCACCGAACCGGCGCGGATCGGTAAGTCGGACCACGCGGCCGCGTCGTCCGGCCAGAACGATATCGACATGGTCGTGCGCTCCGGCAGCGGGAACGGTGCCGAGCAGGACCCGCCAGGAACCCGACATACCCAGGTGCGAGATCAGCGTTCCGTGCGCGAAACGCCAGAGAAGGTACTTTCCGCGCCGGTCAAGTCGCTCGATGCGCCTGCCCTTCAGGACCTCGGCCAGACTGACGGGGACGGGCCAGCGCAGGCGCCGTTCACGCAGCACGACCTTGCGCACCCGCGCGCCTTCGACGAACGGCGCCAGTGCCCGCCGAGTGACTTCGACTTCAGGCAACTCCGGCATCGTTGACGCGTCTAAGATCTCAATCGTTGCCCAGGATGAGGCAACGAGCCCGCCCTCATTTGATCGTTCTTCACCTTGGGTCTGCTGATGTCTTCTACTGAAATGGGTCGGGCCGTGCGCATGCTGGCGAGCCTGCCAGCACTGCTGGCCGGCGCGATTGTAGGTTGCTCATCCGTGGCACGGCCGCCGTCGGCGGCGCGCGACGCGCCTGCCACCGAGGCGGCCTCTGCCACGGCGACCGCCGGCGCCGATGCGCTACCGAACGTCGACCTGACCGGACCGCTGCTGTACCAGATCATGGCAGCGGAGGTGGCCCTGCAACGGGGCGAGGCGGGTGCCGCGTTCGCCACATACATGAGCGTCGCGCGCCAGACGCGCGACCCGCGGCTGGCCCGACGCGCGGTGGAAATCGCATTCAGCGCCCACGCACCGGCGCAGGCACTCGAAGCCGCCCTGCTCTGGCGCGAGCTGGCACCGCATTCAGTCGAGGCAGCGCAGACGCTGGCGGCGATCCAGATCGCCAACGGCCACTATCAGGACGCCGCACCCCTGCTGAAGCAGCAGATTCAAAGCGCAGCGAATCCAATCGACGAACTGGCGCGCGTACAGCGCACGCTGGCGCGCGGCCCCGATCGCGCCGCCGGCTTCCAGCTGCTCGAATCCCTGGCCGCACCCCATCTGAACGACCCGACGCGCGGCGCCGACGTGCGATTGATTCTCGCCAGCGGCGCGCATGCGGCCGGGCTGTCGCAGCGCGCCGTGCAGGAGGCGCGTGCCGCCGTGCGACTGCAGCCGGACTCCGAGCGCACGACCCTGCTCGCAGCACAGTTCTCGGTCAGGGCCGATGGCAAGGACAGCAGCGAGGCACGGGCGCCCGCGCTTGAACTTCTGCAGGCATTTCTGCAGCGCCATCCTGATTCGACCAGCGTTCGCCTCACGTATGCCCGCCTGCAGATCGCCGACGGCAAGTACGCGGAAGCGCGCGAGCAGTTTGCCACTGTGCTGAAGCACGATGCGGACAACCTCGACGCGCTGTACGCGATGGGCGTGCTCACCCTCGACGGCAAGCCGCCGCGCGCAGAATCGCGTGCATTCTTCGAGCGCTACCTGGCCGCGCTCGATAAATCGCCGGGCAGCCGCGATCCGGACCCGGCGTACCTGAATCTCGCCCGCATCGCCGAGGAAGAACGCAAGTACGACGAGGCGTTGAAGTGGCTCGAGCGCGTCGATGAAGGAGAACAGTATCTGCCGGCGCGGCTGCGGCAGGCGCTTCTGCTCGGCAAGATGAATCGCGTCGACGACGGCAGAAGGCTCCTCGCCGATCTGGCTGCCGAACCCGCCCGCAGCGAAGAGGAGCGGACACAGATCGTGATCGCCGAAGGCCAGCTGTTGCGCGAGGCGAAGCGTTACCGCGAGTCGTTCGACGTCCTGTCTTCGGCCCTGACCAAGACACCCGACAACACCAACCTTCTGTACGACACCGCGATGGCGGCCGAGAAGCTCGACCGCCTCGACGTGATGGAAACGCACCTGCGGCGAATGATCCAGCTGAAGCCGGACGACGCGCAGGCATACAACGCGCTCGGCTACACGTTCGCCGATCGCAACACGCGGCTGCAGGAGGCCGAGGAGCTGATCGCGAAGGCGCTGAAGCTCTCACCCAACGACGGCTACATCCTCGACTCGATGGGATGGGTGTATTACCGGCTCGGAGACCTGCCGAAGGCGCGCGACTTTCTCGAACGGGCCTGGAAGACCCGCCCCGAAGGCGAGGTCGGCGCACATCTGGGAGAGGTGCTGTGGCAGATCGGCGAGCGCGACGGGGCGCGCCGCATCTGGCGCGAGGCGATGGCGGCCGATCCGGAGAGTGACATGCTGCGTGCCACCCTGAACCGGCTCAAGGTGAAGCTCTGAACCGGCGCGCGGCGTCGCGTGCGATCCTGCTCGCTGCAACGGTCGGGCTGCTCGGAGCCTGCGCGACGCTCGCGCCCACCCGCGAGGCCGAGCGCGTTCATCAGGGCCGCTTCGCCCTGACTGCGCAGTGGCCGGACCGGACCGAGAACAGCAGCGGACGCTTTTCCCTCGCGATTCACGCGGACGGCTTGACGCTCGACCTGGCGTCGCCCTTCGGCAACACGCTTGCGCGCATCGATACCGACGCCCACGGCGCGCAGATGACCGCGCCCGACGCGAACGGAGCGACGCAGCGGCTGCAGGGCGCGAATGCCGACGCGCTGGCAGAGCAGGCACTCGGCTGGCCGCTGCCGGTGTCTGGAATCGGCGACTGGATCATCGGTCGCCCCGTGCCCGGCCGGCCGTATCGGTCTGCACCGGGCGACAATGGCGCAATCGAGCAGGACGGGTGGACGATCCGCGTGCTCGAACGCTTTGATTCGAACGGGGCGCCGCGCCGGATGATTTTCGAGCGCGCGGCAACGGCCGGTTCGCCGGCGGTCACGGTGCGGCTCGTTCTGGACGATCCGACCGCCTGAGGCAATCGTGACGCGCCTGTTCCTTGGCTTGCCGGCACCCGCAAAGCTCAACCTGTTCCTGCACGTGCTCGGCCGGCGCAGCGATGGTTATCACGAGTTGCAGAGCGTGTTCGTGCCGATCGATCTTGCCGATACGCTCGACTTCGAACTGCGGGAAGACGGGTCGATCGAGCGCAGCGGCGACGTGATCGGCGAAGCAGAGCATGACCTCGCGCTGCGCGCGGCGAGGCTGCTGCAGAAGGAAAGCGCAACCCCGCTCGGCGCCTCCATCCATGTCGAGAAACGCATCCCGGCCGGCAGCGGCATGGGCGGCGGCAGTTCGGACGCCGCGACGGTGCTGATCGCGCTGAACCGGCTATGGCGGCTTGGCTGGCCGCGCGCGCGACTGGCTGCGCTCGGGCAGCAGCTCGGAGCGGACGTGCCGTTCTTCATCGGCCCGGGCCCCGCGTTTGTCGAAGGCATCGGCGAGCGCTTGACACCGGTCGATTTCGCCCCCGCGTGGTTCGCGGTCGTGAAGCCGCAAGTGGCCGTCGCGACAGCAGAAATTTTCGCCGACCCCGGTTTGACCCGGGATACGAAAGTCACGATAATTTCGGCCTTTTCCGCGGGGCTTGCGCAGTTTCCACACGCTCTCTTCGGTGCCAACGATCTTGAAGCGGTCGTGCGGCGCCGGGTTCCCGAGGTCGACGCCGCGCTGACGCTGCTTTCCCGCTTCGGCGCAGCGCGGATGACGGGTTCCGGCGCGGCGGTGTTCGTCGCCGCGGCGACCCAGGAGGAGGCGCGCAGGGCAATTGCGCAATTGCCGGATGGCTGGACAGGCTGGGTCGTGAGGAGCCTGAAGCACCATCCGCTCGCGGAGTGGTGATCCGATTGCGGATCGCCCGCGCTTTGGTTTCGCGCTGGGGAGTCGCCAAGCTGGTTAAGGCAGCGGATTTTGATTCCGCCATTCGAGGGTTCGAATCCTTCCTCCCCAGCCATTTCAACGCAGCCGTCGACCGAGATGACTGGCCGCTCTTGTGCGCAGTGACAAGATGGTGCCGATGGTTCCTGAGAACCTGGTCGTATTCACGGGCAATGCCAATCCGAGGCTTGCACACGCCGTCGTCCAGCACCTGAACATCCCGCTCGGGCGCGCGACCGTGTCGCGCTTCTCGGACGGCGAGGTGCTGGTCGAGATCAACGAGAACGTCCGCGGCAAGGACTGTTTCGTGCTGCAGTCGACCTGCCAGCCGACCAATGACAACCTGATGGAACTGGTGATCATGGTCGACGCGCTGAAGCGCGGCTCGGCCGGACGCATCACCGCCGCGATTCCGTACTTCGGCTACGCGCGCCAGGACCGGCGCCCGCGCTCGGCGCGCGTGGCGATCAGCGCCAAGGTGGTCGCCAACATGCTGCAGACGGTTGGCGTGCATCGTTTGCTGACGATGGACCTGCATGCGGACCAGATCCAGGGATTCTTCGACATCCCGGTCGACAACATCTACGCCAGCCCGATCCTGCTCGGCGACCTGTGGAAGCAGAACATCCAGAACCTGATGGTGGTGTCGCCCGATGTCGGCGGCGTCGTGCGCGCGCGCGCGCTGGCCAAGCGGATGGACGCGGATCTGGCGATCATCGACAAGCGCCGCCCGCGCGCCAACGTGGCCGAGGTGATGCACATCATCGGCGACGTCGAGGGGCGCACCTGCGTGATCATGGACGACATGATCGACACCGCCAACACGCTGTGCCACGCGGCCGCCGCGCTGCGCGATCACGGCGCGACCAAGGTGATGGCCTACTGCACGCACCCGGTGCTGTCGGGCAAGGCGGTCGAGCGGATCATGAATTCGGTGCTCGACGAGGTCGTGGTGACCGACACGATCCCGCTGCGCGAAGACGCGCAGAAGTGCCCCAAGATCCGGCAGCTGTCGTGTGCGGCGCTGCTGGGTGAAACGATTTCGCGCATCTCGCGCGAGGACTCGGTGAGCAGCCTGTTCATCGAGTGATTCTGGTCGCCGCCGCGAGGCGGCTTGTGCGTCCCGCCGTGGCTGGTCGCGGCCCGCGGAAACCTGATTGGAGAGTGAAATGAAAGTCGTTGCAACCACGCGCAGCAAGCAGGGCACGAGTGCGAGCCGCTCCCTGCGCCGCGCGAACAAGGTCCCGGGAATCATCTACGGCGGCAAGGGACAGCCGGTCAACATCGAGATCGAACACAACCCGCTGTTCCACGCGCTGCGCAAGGAGAAGTTCCACGCGTCGATCCTCGACATGGAACTCGATGGCGCAAGCGAAAGGGTGCTGCTGCGGGACTTCCAGATGCACCCGTACAAGCCGCAGGTGCTGCACATCGATTTCCAGCGCGTCGCCGAGGACCAGAAGATCCACATGCGCGTGCCGCTGCACTTCGTCGGACAGGAGAACTCGCCCGCAGTCAAGGAAGCGGGCGGGCTGATCAGCCACGTGCAGTCCGAGGTCGATGTCGCGTGCCTGCCGAAGGACCTGCCCGAATTCATCGAGGTCGACCTGTCGGGAATGCGCGCGCACGAGACGATCCGCGTGCGTGATCTGAAGTTGCCCGCGGGCGTGACGCCGGTTCTGAAGGGCAAGGAGAACCCGGTCGTGGCGTCCGTCTCGACCAAGGGCGAAGAGGAAGTCGTCGAGGCCGAAGCCGCCGTCGTGCCGGCCGCCGAGGTTCCGGCCACCGCCCAGAAGGCGCCGCCGGCCGCGGAGGCCGCTCCGGCCGCCGAGAAGAAGGGCGGCGACAAGGAGAAGAAGAAGTAATCTTCGACGCTGCTGCACAATGCGGCCCGCGCGTGGCGACACCGCGGGCCGTTCTTCTTTCCAGCCATGGTGAATACCGAAAGCGCAATCCGCCTGATCGTCGGCCTCGGCAACGTCGGCGCCGAATACGAGCGCACGCGCCACAACGCCGGCTTCTGGTTCGTCGACGCGGTAGCGGCGAAGGCGGGCGCCCGCCTTGCGCCGGAGCGCAAGTTCCACGGCGAAGTCGCGCGGCTGAAAGACGGAGCGCGCGAACTCTGGCTGCTGAAGCCAGGCACCTATATGAACCGCTCCGGCTTGGCCGTCGTCGCGCTGGCGCTGTACTACAAGATCCTGCCGACCCAGATTCTCGTCGTGCATGACGAGGTCGATCTCGCGCCCGGCGTCGTGAAGCTGAAACGCGGCGGCGGAACCGCCGGACACAACGGACTGAAAGACATCCAGGCGAAGCTCACCACGCCCGACTTCTGGCGCCTGCGCATCGGCGTGGGCCATCCGCGCTCGCTCGCCCTTGCGCAGGAAGTCGCCGACTTCGTGCTGCATCCGCCCGGCCGCGAGCAAGAGGCTGCGATCGATGACGCAATCACGCGCGCGCTCGACATCGTCCCCGCGCTGATCGAGGGACAGTTCGAGCGCGCGATGATGAAGCTGCACTCGGCGCCGAAAACCCCGGCCGCATGAGCGAGCCCGCATTCGTCGTGCACGCCGGCGCGCGCGTGGCGGCGCACGTGCGCGCCGATGGCATCGCCCCGCGCGACATCGCGTGCATGCCGGCCGCCGCCGGCGGGCCCAAGGGGCTGGCGCTGATTCCGCTCGACAAGCTGCTCTTCCGCGAATGGCTGCGCGACGCCGCACACGTCGAACTGATCGGCGCGTCGATCGGCGCGTGGCGGATGGCCGCGGCGGCGATGGCAGCTCCGGTCGCCGCGCTGCAACGGCTCGCAGATGGCTACGTCGCGCAGACGTATCCGCGCCGGCCGACCACCCGGTACGTCAGCGAAGAATGCCGCAAGCTCGCGCGCGCGGTGCTCGGCGGCGAACGGACCATCAAGCCCCGCGCCGGCATTGGGCTGTCGATCCTCACCACGCGTGCGCGCGGCGTGCTGCAGGCAAACCGGTCGAAGGCCGCGTTCGCGCGTGCCGCATTCGCCAACACGCTGGCGCGCGCACGGCTGGCAGCGCACATGGAGCGCGTCGTCTTTCACACCGCGGCGGCGCAATTTCCCGCGCACACACCGGATGCCTTCGGGCTTACGCGCGTCGCGCTCGACGAGCACAACGCAGAAGACGCGCTGCTCGCGTCGGGTTCGATCCCGCTGGTGTGCGATCCGGTGTCGGACATCGCCGGCGCGCCGCACGGCGACTACTGGGACGGCGGCTTGATCGACTACCACCTGCGCCTTCCTTATCACGTGCTCGACGGGCTCGTCCTTTATCCGCACTTCGTTCCGTACGTCACCCCGGGCTGGCTCGACAAGTTCCTGCCCTGGCGCAGGCAGGAGCGCGCGCATCCGTGGCTCGATAACGTGCTGCTGATCGCGCCGTCGCCCGCGCTGCTGGGCCGTCTGCCGAACCGCAAGCTGCCGGACCGCAACGATTTCTACCGCTATGGCACCGACCACGCGGCGCGCATGCGCGACTGGAAGCGCGCGATTGCCGAGAGCGCGCGCTTTGCCGACGAGGTGATGGCCTGGCTCGCGCGGCCGGATCCGGGCCTGCTGCGACCGCTGTGACACGCCCGCACTTGGCTTGCCTGCGCTCGAAGTGACCGCGCGCGATAATTCGCCTTTTGCCTGCGGCGCGACTCGCGCCGCTTCGACTCAAGGATCTTCATGGCCCTCAGATGCGGCATAGTCGGCCTGCCGAACGTCGGCAAATCGACGCTCTTCAACGCACTCACCAAGGCGGGCATCGCCGCCGAGAACTACCCGTTCTGCACCATCGAGCCTAATGTCGGCATCGTCGAGGTGCCCGATCCGCGGCTCGACGCGCTGGCGAAGATCGCCAGGCCCGAAAAGGTGATCCCGGCCACGGTCGAGTTCGTCGACATCGCGGGGCTGGTCGCCGGCGCGAGCAAGGGCGAAGGCCTGGGCAACCAGTTCCTCGCCAACATCCGCGAGTGCGACGCAATCGCACACATCGTGCGCTGTTTCGAAGATCCGAACGTGATTCACGTCGCCGGCAAGGTCGACCCGGTGTCCGACATCGAGGTGATCAATACCGAGCTGGCGCTCGCCGATCTGGCGACCGTCGAGAAACAGCTCGCGAAGTACACCAAGGTCGCCAAGTCCGGCGGTGACAAGGAGGCCAAGCGGCTGGTCGATGCGCTGGAGAAGATCCTGCCGGTATTGAACGACGCGAAGCCGGTGCGCAGCGTCGAGCTTTACGCGGAGGAACGGGCGGTGCTGCGGCCGCTTTTCCTGCTGACGGCGAAGCCGACCATGTACGTGGCGAACGTCGAGGAACACGGGTTCGAGGGCAATCCGCTGCTCGAAAAGGTCAAGGCGCACGCGGCGAAGGAAGGCGCTCCGGTGGTCGCGGTGTGCGCGAAGGTCGAGGCCGAGATTGCCGATCTGCCCGATGCCGACAAGCAGGTCTTCCTTGCCGACATGGGCATGACCGAGCCTGGGCTCGCCCGCGTGATCCGCGCGGGCTACGAACTGCTCGGACTGCAGACCTACTTCACCGCGGGACCGAAGGAGGTCCGCGCGTGGACCGTGTCACGCGGCGCGACCGCGCCGCAGGCCGCCGGCGTGATCCACACCGACTT
>JBAIYN010000189.1:0-3636 GCA_037915775.1 Burkholderiales bacterium
CTTTGCGCAGCTACCAGGACGGCGGCCAACACTACGAGACCGCCAACAAACCCAAACCCAGCCCAATCGACCGCCTAATACACAGTGGCCACAGCACCTGCCGACGACTCAATCACTGCCTACCCGACCCCGGCAACAACGACCGCACCTGCATCTACTGCGGCCGCCAACTCACCAAAGAAAACAACATCAAATGACCACCACCAGCTGGCTGAACAACACACGCACCGCATGCCGAGACTACCCACATCTCTTCGACGACCCACCCACACACCAACACCCAGACATCACCCGCAGCTACCAACAAACCGCCCTGGAAATGTGCTGGAGCTGCCCAGTCATGCAAGCCTGCCAACAGCACGCGCTCGCCAACGGCATCGTAGACAACAGCATCATCGGCGGACAAACCGGACTACAACGGCGACAACTCACCAGCCACATAAACAACCATCTAAACCCACGTGACATCACCGGAGAATGCCGCCGCGGCCACCCGATCAGCAGCCGACACTACGCTGCCGACGGCTTCTGGCGATGCCGCGAATGCGCCGTAGCAAGCGCCAAACGACGCCGACAAAAACGACAGCAACAACGCCAACGAGAAGCCGCCGCATGATCTGCCAAGACTGCAACGAATCCCTACAAACGAAAGTGCGGAAATAATGGTCACGTCAGAACGCGTCATCACGATCGGGCAGATCGTCCACTTCCGCTACCTAGACACGTGCCGGGCCGCAATCGTCACAAACACCGCCCCCAACGCAGTGAGCCTATGTGTCTTCAACACATTGGGTCTGTCCTTCACAACCGATGTCGATCACGACGACTCCCACGGCATGGAAGACGACGACTGGCCGCACGGATTCACCTGGCACTGGTTAGGCGAGTGCGACACTCAAATGACGAACGCGACAATGCTATGAGCTTCCACCGATACGTTTCGATACGTTGCGACGCGGCCACCTGCCAAGAAAGCTACGACGACCCAACCGTGGGCACGGCGCGAGATCTGCGGGTCAAGGCTTACCACTTTGGATGGTCATGCGCCCACCCATACGGCCAAGATTACTGTCCGAAACACGCCACAGAACTCGGAACCGGATACCAGTACTGGGATCACATTCTGGCCAATGCCGCACGTAACAAACAACAGGAGCAAACATGACCGAATTCGAACGGGCCCTAGCCGCCCGCGACCAGGCCATCGCCCTCGCCGACAGCGGCGCCCCAGACGACTGGAAAGAACTCGCACATCTGGCCGGTGAACATGTCGCCCGACGGCAACACCTGCTGACCAGCGAAGACATCCGCGACATGCTCGACCGCCACAACATCCCCGAACCCAAAGAACACCGGGCCATCGGACCCGTCATGATGCGACTCCGAAACGCCGGAGTGATTAGAAACACGGGGACGTACACCCGGTACACGCGGAAATCTCGACACACGGGGATCACCTACGTGTGGGAATCAATGATATGGAAGGGACAGACCGCATGACAGACCACATCGAAGCCGTCGACCGACGCACCGGCGAAGCAGTCACCATCACCGGCATCCACCCAATGGCCGATTTGTTCCCACGGCTTGAAGGCGAGGACTTCCACGACCTCGTCTCTTCCCTCCGCGAACAAGGACTCCTCGAACCCATAGTGATCGACGAGCAGGGTCACGTGCTCGACGGCCGAAACAGGCTGCGTGCCTGCCAAGAGGCCGGAGTCAAGCCAGAGGTCGTGCCGTATGAGGGCGACGACCCGAGTCGTTATGCGCTTACCGTCAACATCACGCGGCGACACCTTACCGCTGGGCAGCGGGCGATGATCCAAGCCAAGTCAAGATTATTTGCCACAAATAATCTTGTCCAAGAGGATGCCGCTGTGTTCGGCGGTGTCTCCCAATCCCGAATAGCTTACGCCGAGATCGTTCTCACTCACGCCCCCGACCTCGTCGACGGGGTCATTATCGGTGGCACGTCGTTAGACGAGGCTTACGACTTAGCGAAGAAGCGCAGGGCTGAGGCCATCGCGCGAGCGAGCAAACTAGAACGTCTCGCGAACGGAGCAACTGATCTCCACCAACTGGTCCTAGAAGAGCGGATGAGTCTTGACGAGGCGATTGCTGTTCTCGACGCACGTGTGGCGAAAGCAGAAGCCGCCGATAAAAAGGCCGAGCAGACTGCACGTAACCGAATCGAGGAAGCGCAGAGCGCCGTCGGCGATCTAACTGCTACCGAGGAGACTGTCGCCACAATAGGCATCGGCCTCGTAGCGATCCAAGAGAACCCCACGTTAGCGGACAAGATGCTAGGTCGATCGGACGATGGTCAGCGTAAGTCGCTAATCCGACGCACAGACGTGCAGAAGGCTCGCAGGGCTCTGACAGAACTGGAGAAGATGCTCTAATGCGCGCCAGTGAAGCCGTAGACCAAGCATGCGAAGAAGCCCCTAGGAACGACGACGGTGGCCTCGACGAGAAGTGGGTCTTGGACCGCGCCGCGGAACTAGTCAAGCCCGATCCGGAGACGGAAGCGCGTCGCCTCGTGAAGGCCGAACTAGACAAGAGGAAGCGCCCTGGCAAAGGCGAGTCCGTCGGACAACTCTCCCTCGACGGGGACACCTGGCCTTACGAGCCCAGACAAATCATAGCCGACGACGATGGCCACCTAATTGAGAAAGAGAACGCACTCCCCAGATACACGGGTGCGAAATCTCGTCGTTCTCGTCGCAATGTGGACCGAGTACTCACGTGGGCCCGCCGCGACCAGGCCGAGCATGACAGCTACACGACGTGGATTGTTGAACAGATGTCGCTTGGGCGACCTCTCGCTGACCTGCGGTTCAACGTCTGGGTGACAGAGACAGGCGTCTGGCAACCAGACGGAGATTCGGATGAGTAGAAGCGAATGGACTACCCAAAGTATTTAAGGTCCCAAGAATGGGCTGTTCGACGCGCAGAAGTTCTGGCACGGGACAAGAGCCGATGTCAGGACTGTGGGTCCAGGGAAGGACTGCACGTGCATCATCTCACTTACGCTGACGCAGGCAAAGAACCGCACTGGCAGCTCCTCACAGTCTGTGGCCAGTGCCACTTGAGACGACACAACAGGAGCGTCCGCCGAGTCGCTGGTAGGACCTTTGACAGCGCAGGAAGTGACACCCGGTGGCGTCGCAAGAACTGGCCCGAGTTGAAGGGCGGGATCTTTAGGTCTCGCCGGAAAACACGGGCGTCGCGAATGCGCCTAGAGTCCTTTCACGCTGGGAGCATCTACGGCATGTTCGGCGGGGATGCCTAATATGGCCCGTATCCGCAGCATCAAACCGGAAGCGTTCCACTCGGAGTCGCTCTCACAATGTAGCGTCGAAGCTGAACGCACATTCTGGGGCATGAGCACGTTGGCCGACGATCAGGGCCGTCTCAGAGACCAGCCGGCCGTGATCAACGGGGCTCTGTGGTGTCTCCGTCCACAGCACACCGCCGAAGCTGTGGACGACGAGATCAGTCAGCTCGTCACGGCCGGCGCGCTCTGCCGGTACGTCGCAGACGGCAAACATCTGATCCACTTCCCGACTTGGGACGAACATCAAAAGATCAGTCATCCGAGTAAGTCCAGGTTAGGGGCCTGTCCGAAGCACGAAC
>JBAIYN010000512.1:0-4093 GCA_037915775.1 Burkholderiales bacterium
CAACGAGTTCCTTCACATTCCGTACGTGAAGCAGATCTCGAGCGCGGTGGCGCGCGTGATCACTGCATTGCCGGGATAACGGCGCGCACGGTTGCCGCCGACAGCCGGCGCTCCGATACCCGGACGCCTGTCGCGCGGATCAGTCGCGGGACTTGCCGATCGCCGCGTCGTAGAGCAGCGCGCGCGGCAGCCCGGTGACGCGCGCGACGAGTGCGGCGGCGCGCGAGGCGGGCATCTCGGTCGTCAGTGCATGCAGCCAGCGCAGCGTCGCCGGATCGATGGACTGCGCCGCCGCCGGTGGCGATGCGTCGATCAGCAGCACGTACTCGCCGCGCGCCTCGGTGCGCTCGACGGCACCGGGCAGCGCGCCGACCGTCGTGGACTCGATGGTTTCGAACTTCTTGGTCAGCTCACGCGCCACCACCACGCGCCGCATCGGATCGAACGCGGCGCCGATCTCCTGCACCGTGGCCGCGATGCGATGCGGCGCCTCGAGGATGACGACCGCGTAGCCGATCGCGGCCGCGTCGCGCAGCGCCTGCGCGCGCGCGCGTGCGGTGCGCGGGAGGAAGCCGATGAAGATCCATGGCGCCTCCGTCAGCCCGGCGGCGCTGACGGCCGCGGTCACGCTGCTGGCACCGGGAATCGGCACGATGCGATGGCCGGCATCGCGCAGGGCCCGCACCAGCCGCGCGCCGGGATCCGATACCGCCGGCGTGCCGGCATCGGTGACCAGCGCGATGCGCTCGCCTCGCGCGAGGCGACTGCCGATCGTTTCGACGGCCGCGCGCTCGTTGTGCTGATGGACCGCCAGCAGCGGCGTGGCGATCCGGTAGCGCGCCAGCAGCGGCCGCGTGGTGCGCGTATCCTCGCAGGCGATCGCGTCCATCTGCGATAGCACCCACAGTGCACGCAACGTAACGTCCGCGGCATTGCCGATCGGCGTCGCGACCACGTAGAGGGCGCTGGCCGGCAAGTCCTGATCCGCCACGCCGCTCGATGCGATCAGTGGATCGTTGTCCCAGAACGGCTTGCGCTCCATGTTGTCTCGACGTCGATTGGTGTGGACTGTATTGGCCTGCGCGTCATTGTCGGCGCGCGGACAGGTGCCGGCGAGCGCGCTCGAGCCGCCCGCCGCCGCCCTGATGCTGATTCTGCCCGGTCCGGAGACGCCTTTTGCGCGCATTGCCGAGGCGCTGCGCGAGGGCTTCATTGCCGCCCATCGGACAACGCGTGAACCAGTGACGGTCCAGGTGGTGGAAACCGATGCAAGTCCCGCGCAGGCGATCGGCGCGCTGCGCGGCGCGCGCGATCGCGGCGTGCGCCTGGCCGTCGGGCCGCTGACGCGCAACGCGGTCAACGGAGTGGTCGAGCACGGCGATGCGGGCCTGCCGGTGCTGCTGCTGAACGCGCCGGACCGGCCGGACTCCGTCCCCGCCTCACAGCTTGCGTTCGGACTGAGCGTCGAGGACGAGGCCCGGCTGCTGGTGCAGACTGCGTTGCGTGATCTGGACCCCGGCGCCGTCCCGACCGCGGTGCGCCGCCACGTAATCGTGATCGGCGACAGCGGACTGGCGCGTCGCACCGGCGCGGCCTTCGTCGCCGCGCTGCGCGCCGCCGGCCAGCCGGTGATCACGCTTGAATACAGCCAGTACGGCGCCGACCGCTGCGCGCGCGAGATCGGCAAGGCGCCGGTGACGGCGATCTTTCTCGCGCTCAATGCCGGCGACGCCGCGCAGCTGCGCACGCGACTGCCGATCGACGCGCCGCTGTACGCGACCTCGCAGATCAACGTGGCCGTCACGGGCGGCGTGCTGATCGCCAACGATCTCGAAGGCGTCCGTTTCGTCGACATGCCGTGGCTGGTCGATCCGGAGCGGCCGGTCGTCGGCGCGTATCCGCGCGGCGCTGCCGACTACGACGCCGAAATGCAGCGGTTGTACGCGTTCGGCATCGATGCATACCGGATCGCGCTCGAATGGCTCGCCGGGCGCACGCGTTTCGAACTGGACGGCGTGACCGGCTGGCTGCGCGTTGATCGCGAACGCGGGGCGCGAGTGGAACGAACGCCGACGTTCGCGGTCTTTCGCGATGGCCGCGTCGAGCGAAGCGATGCCCTGAGGGAGGTCACGCGCTGACGATGCCGGCCGCCGGGAAGGGTTCGAATATGAGTTTTCTCAGACGCAGGCCGGGCGTGCGCACGCCGCGGCAGCGTGCCGGGGACGCGGCCGAGCAGGCCGCATGCGATCGCCTGGCTGCGAACGGATGTCGTATCCTCGCGCGCAATGTCCGCTATCGCGAAGGCGAGCTGGATATCGTTGCGCAGGACGGTGCGATGGTCGTATTCGTCGAGGTCCGACTGCGCAACGACGCGCGCTTCGGCGGTGCGGCCGCCAGCGTCGACCACTTCAAGCGGCGGCGGCTGATGCGTGCCGCGCAGCATTACCTGGTCGAGAATTTCGGCGGCCTCGGCGATGTCGCGCGCGGCCGCAATGCGGCGTGGCCGCCGTGCCGGTTCGACGTGATCACCGTCGACGGCAACGGCGTCGACCAATGGATTCGGGATGCCTTTTCAGAGCAATAACAAGGAGGGGTTTCAATGAAGCGAAGTTTCCTGCGCGCGGCTGCGGCGGCGGTGGTATGCGTGGCCGCGTCCGGATGCGCGCCATTGCTCGTCGGCGGCGTCGTCGCCGGCGGTGCGATGGTGGCCACCGACCGCCGCTCGGTGGGCATCCAGCTCGAAGACGAGGCGATCGAGCGCCGCATCAATCGCGCGCTGGCGGAGAAGTATCCGCGCGAGGTCGCCAACATCAACGTGTCGAGCTACAACCGCAAGGTGCTGCTGACCGGCGAGGTGACCACCGCACAGGCCAAGAGCGAGGCAGAGCAGATCGCCGCACGCAGCGAAAACGTGCGCGAGGTGGTGAACGAGCTCGAGGTCGGCCTGCTGTCGACGATCTCCGCCCGAACCGCCGACACTGCGACCACGGCCAAGGTGCGCGCCGCCCTGGTCGAGGCAAAGGAAGTCCCTGCGGCGACGATTCGCGTGGTGACCGACCACGACGTCGTGTATCTGATGGGGCGGGTGACCGAGACCGAGGGTAACTATGCCGGCACCGTCGCCAGCCGCGTGTCGGGCGTGAAGCGGGTCGTCAAGGTATTCGACTACCTGACGCCGGCGGAAGTGACGGACATCCAGAACAAGCCGGCGCCACCTGCCGCGACAGAGCCGCCGCGCAAATAGCCCTGCGCCGCCCGCGCGGCGCGCCAGCCCGTGAAGTGGTTCGGCCGAAATTCTGCTTGCGCGGCGGCGTGGTTCTCTTATAGTCCGCCGCGCTGGTCGACTACGGGACGGGGGGTTCGGCATGGGCTGGCTGATTTTTCTCGGACTGATCGCGCTGCTGATCTTCTGGGCGATCGGTGCCTACAACCGGCTGGTTGGCCTGCGCAACCAGTTCAAGAACGCCTTCGCGCAGATCGACGTTCAGCTCAAGCGCCGGTACGACCTGATCCCGAACCTGGTCGAGACCGCGCGCGCCTACATGAAGCACGAGCGCGAGACGCTCGAGGCGGTGACGCGGGCGCGCAACAGCGCGGTCAGCGCCAATCAGACCGCGGCGGCGGATCCCGCCAATCCCGCCGCGATCCAGGGCCTGGCCGCGGCGGAGGGTGCGCTCAGCGGCGCGCTCGGCAAGCTGTTCGCGCTGGCCGAGGCGTACCCGGATCTGAAGGCCAACCAGAACATGATGCAGCTCAGCGAGGAACTGACCGGGACCGAGAACAAGATCGCGTTCGCGCGCCAGGCCTTCAACGACGCCGTGATGACGTTCAACACCGCCGTGGAGCAGTTTCCGTCCAACGTGATCGCGAGCGCGTTCTCGTTCAAGCAGGCCGAACTGCTCGCAGCGACGGAATCGCCCGAAGAGAAGAAGGCGGTGAAGGTGCAGTTCTGAGTCGGGGCCGTCCCGACCTCGATGAATTTCTTCGAGCACCAGGACCAGGCGCGCCGCAACAGCCAGCGGCTGATCGTGCTGTTCGCGCTGGCCGTGATCGGCGTCGTCGTCGCGGTCAATGTGGTCGGCGCGTTCGTCTA
>JBAIYN010000012.1:0-2172 GCA_037915775.1 Burkholderiales bacterium
ACCTCGACGACTTCCAGCGTATTCAGGATCAGCGTCTGCATGCTGTTGAAGTACTGCACGCGCCACAGGTTGCGCAGTCCCGTCGAAGTGATGCGGCAGTTTCCGAAGCCACGCGACAGAATGCTCACCGGACCGCCCGGAATCACGCGATCGAGCAGCGTCATGTCGTCGGGCGTCAGCGGTAGCAGCGTCAGATTGATCACGTGCGACCGCTGGTTCGCGCGATGCGCCTTCACATGATGGCGGATCTCGGCGAGCAGCGCCGGCGCATTCATCGCGCCCGGGGTCAGCGCGAAATCGGCCAGCGTGCTGCTCGCGCCGCGCTGTGCCATCTCCACCGCCACCGGGGGAATCGCGCCGCCGTACAGATAGTCGTGCGCGACGCCGCCGTCCGGCGCATAGTGCCTTTCGCGCCAGACGCCCGCGAACACGGTCTCCTGGATGCGGATGTGATGCGGCTCGCCGTTCCTGGCGTCGATGCGTATTGCGACCTCGCCCTCGCCGAGGGTCTGGTTCAGCACTTCCACGCCGCCCGGGTGAAATCCCGCCAGGTCGATGCGCGGCGCGCTGCGATCGCCGAGGGCGTCGACGAAACGCGCGAGCAGTCCGTGCGCCCTGCCCATCGCGTCCGACTCGGCGTCCGGAACCTGCGGCATCGAGAAGGTCGGCACGTCGCGCGGGAAAGTCAGGTAACTGAAGTCGGTGTCTTCGGGCTCCGAGCCCGGACCCGTCGCCCGGACGGGAATGGGAAACTCTTTCATGGCTCTCTCGCAAGAATCCTGTGGCGGCGCGTCGGTTCGAACCGTCTGTCTGTCAATGGCAATGCGGCCATTCCTGCCCCGCGCTTTTCACTGCAATACCGATCGAAGGCGGGCGCGTCGCGGGCGCGCGCAGCAGCGCGCCGAGTTGATCCACGTACTCCTGCCATTCGCGCAGCCCATCGATCGCGCCGACGTAACGGCCATCCTTCAGCAGCACCATGGCCGGCCAGCGCCGGAACCCGAAGCGCGGCGCGATCGCGCGCGCGGCCGGCTGCAGCAGCACGCCGGTGCGCAACAGCCCGGCGTACGCGTGGGCCAGTTCGGGGACGATCACGGCAAGGTCGAGCGTCTCGGCGTGCTGCGCCGGCTCCTCGGTGAACACGAGCAGCGCATGGCCGGGCGCGGCGGCCCATTCGTCGAAGGTCGATGCGTCGAGCAGCGGCGCGGCCAGCAACGCGCACATGCGGCCGATCAATGGATGGACCGCAGGCGACGCAGCACGTGCGGCGGCATCGGTCGTCACGATGACCTCCTCAGGTGCTGCGGCAGCTGGGGCTCGCGCGCGACGAGATCCGCGAACATCGCATCGATTGTGGCGGAATCGCCCGGCCGGCTCAGTGCGGCATCGAGCGCCGCCAGCGCATCGAGCATCTGCGCGGCTTCGTCGGCGCTCATCACCCGCCGCGCGACGCCGTGGAATTCGAGCACCCAGGTGCCGCGGGGCTGCTCGCCGACGAGCAGCATGTCGACGCGTCGGCGCGTGCCGCGCGACTCGCACACCGCGAACGTGCCGGCGCCATCGCCGCCGATCACCTGCATGGGCAAGCCGATGCACATCAGTCCGTGCTCCTGTCGATTTGCCGCGCGTACCGGAGATTCAGGAAGCGCGCGTCGCCGACACGGCAGGCAGCCTGCTGATCGGGGCGGTTCGTTTCGTACGCATCGAGCGCGAGCGAGCGATCGTTCAGGCGCGGACCCGGCACCGTGCGCCGGTCAGGTCGAAGCCGCCAGGCCGCCAGCTCCCGCGCCGCGAGTTCGACCGCCGCCGGCAGCTGCGCACGCACGCACTCGCTCAGGCTGCCGCCGAAGTCGGACAGCCGCTGCGGCTGCACGCCAATCAGGGTCAGCCGCGCCGGAGAGCGTCCCTGCAGCTCGGCGATCGACAGCAGCTCCTGGAAGCTCGACTGATGCAGGCTCATCTTGGTGCCCGCCCATGCCGGCACCTCCGGTCCGCGCAGCACTTTCAGTGTCCCCGGTGCCAGGCCGAAGTCGATCGCATCGAACACGATCACGCCGCTGCGGTCGAGCACCGCTTCGAGCAGGTTCAGCCCCTGCGTTCCGCCGTCGAGCAGGCGCACGCCGGCCGGCGCGACATAGGCGTCGTTGAATGCTTCGACCGCACGCACGCCGA
>JBAIYN010000223.1:0-2675 GCA_037915775.1 Burkholderiales bacterium
GTACCTGTGGCAGTCGCGCGCGGACGCCGATCGCATGTACACCGATGAATGGAAGCGCTTCGTGCGCGAGAAGTACGGGGCCGACCCGGTGCTGACGTATCTCGACACGCCGGTCGTCGTGGACAATCTCTCGCAGCAGATCCTGACCGAGGCCTGATGCGCTTCTCGCCGTCGCCGCAAAGCAGTTGCATCGCCCTGTCTCGATGAAGATCGCCAGGCCGAACCGCGTCACGCGCACCTACGTGCAACATCTGGTTGCAGAGCCGGCGCGCGGCACCGATGCCGCGATCACGTACTCCCGCACCAGCCTCGGACCGCGCGGCGATGACTTCGTCGTCGCGTTCACGGAGGAGCATTACCGCGAGATGATGCGCAACTGGGAAACCCACATCAACCATTACCTCGAGCACGGCGGCGCTCCCGGTGCGGGCGACTGACGATGACGGCGACCGGAGACGCGACTTACGACGGCGGCTGCACCTGCCGCAATGTGCGCTACCGCATGGCGACGCGGCCGATGTTCGTGCACTGCTGCCATTGCCGTTGGTGCCAGCGCGAGACGGGCAGCGCGTTCGCGCTGAATGCACTGATCGAGTCCGACCGCGTGCAGCTGCTGCAGGGCGAGGTCGAGGTGATCCACACACCGTCGGCGAGCGGCATCGGACAGAAGATCAGCCGCTGCCCGAAGTGCCATATCGCGCTGTGGAGCAACTACGGCGGCGCGGGCGACCTCGTTCGTTTCGTCCGCGTCGGGACGCTCGACGAGCCGGATCGCCTGCCGCCCGACATCCACATCTTCACTGCGTCCAAGCAGCCCTGGGTGGTGTTGCCGCCGGGCGCGCGCGCCGTGCCCGAGTACTACAGCACGGCCGAGACCTGGCCGCCGGATAGTCTGGAACGCCGCGCGGCCGTGCTGGCAAAGAAGGGAACAGCGTGATGCAGCTGATCGGCATGCTCGATTCACCGTATGTCCGCCGCGTGGCGATCTCATTGCAGCTGCTCGGGCTGCCGTTCGAGCATCGCTCGCTGTCCGTGTTTCGCACCTTCAAGGAATTCGGCGCGATCAATCCGGTCGTCAAGGCGCCCACGCTCGTCTGCGATGATGGAACGGTGCTGATGGATTCGACGCTGATCCTCGACTACGCGGAAAGCCTCGCGGCGCCGCGCCGGTCGCTGATGCCCGTGCGCATTGACGAGCGCCGGCGCGCGCTGCGGCTGATCGGGCTCTCGCTCGCTGCGTGCGAGAAGAGCGTGCAGATCATCTACGAGCGCGGATTGCGCCCGCCGGAAAAGCAGCATGCGCCCTGGCTGGCGCGCGTGAACGGGCAGCTGCTCGCGGCGTACTCGGCGCTGGAGTCGGAGATCGCGCGCCAGCCGCTCGCGGTCGCGCGCGATTCGATCGACCAGGCGGGAGTGACCGTGGCAGTGGCGTGGCACTTCACGCAGATGACGCTGCCCGAGGTGGTCGAGGCGGCCGCATTTCCAGCGCTCGGAAAATTTTCGGCCAAGGCCGAGAAGCTGCCCGAGTTCGTCGCCGCGCCGCACGGCGAGGGCACCTACACCGGAGCCGGCTGACGCCTGTTCATCCGCGCCGGTGATCCTTCGAGAAGCTGCAAAGGAGATCGCGATGACTTCGTCCGTGAAGCAGAGCAGGGTGCGCGTCGCTGTCGTCCAGGCGGGCGCGGTGCCATTCGACACGAGCGCCTGTGTCGACAAGGCGGTTCACCTTACCGGCGAGGCGGCCGCGAATGGGGCCAAGGTGATCGTGTTTCCGGAGGCGTTCATAGTCGGCTATCCGAAGGGACTCAGTTACGGGCTCGTGGTCGGCGCGCGCGATCCGGTCGGGCGCGAGGAGTTCCGCCTGTATCTAGAAGCGGCGATCGAGGTGCCGGGGCCGCACACGCACCGGCTCGGCGAAGCCGCCGCCGCGAACGGCGTCTACCTCGTGGTCGGCGTGATCGAGCGTGAGCTGGGCACCTGCTACTGCACGGTGTTGTTCTTCGGTCCCGACGGCGCGCTGCTCGGCAAGCATCGGAAACTCATGCCGACCGCGCTGGAGCGGATGATCTGGGGCTTCGGCGACGGTTCCACGCTCACCGTGGTCGACAGCCCGTACGGCCGCATCGGCTCGGTGATCTGCTGGGAGAACTACATGCCGATGCTGCGGATGGCGATGTACGCGAAGAATGTGCAGCTGTACTGCGCGCCGACCGCCGACGACCGCGACACCTGGCTGCCTTCGATGCGGCACATCGCGCTCGAAGGGCGCTGCTTCGTGCTGACCGCCTGCCAGTTTCTGCGCAAGAAGGACTTCCCGGCGTCGGTGCGCGTGTCGCTCGGCGATTCGCCCGACGCGGTGCTGATGCGCGGCGGCAGCGCGATCGTGAGTCCGCTCGGCAAGGTGCTGGCCGGGCCAAACTTCGAAGGCGAAGCGATCCTCACCGCCGATCTCGACCTGGACGAAATCGGCCGCGGCAAGTTCGACTTCGACGCCGCCGGCCATTACAGCCGGCCCGACGTGTTCCAGCTGATCGTCAACGAGCAGCCGATGCCCGCCGTGGTGGCGAAATCGTGAAGTGACCGCCGCCGGATGACCGCGTTCGCGACCTTGCTGTCGGAGGTGCGCGCGTGCACGCACTGTGCTGAAGTTCTTCCGCTCGGTCCGCGGCCGGTGC
>JBAIYN010000128.1:0-5613 GCA_037915775.1 Burkholderiales bacterium
TCGAAGCGGAAGCGAATTGTAATCGCCGCGGCCGCGGATCGACCAGCGTCGAGCGTGCCGGCTTCAGGGCAAGGTCGGCGCCGGCGACCCGGACGGCCGCGGTGGCACCGATAGACGGCGGCTCACCGCTTGGTGATCACGACTTCAAGGTATTCACCCGGCACGACGAGCGAGTTGCGGCCGCCGACGTTCAGGCGCTCGAGCAAGGCGGTGATGTCGGCCGCGAGCAGGCGCTGGCCCGCCGCATCGAGTGCCGCGAACGCCTTGTGCGTGGGGCCGTAGTAGTCGCGGAAGATCTGCAGCCAGTGCGCGGCGGACTGGTAGCGGAAATTGAAGTTCTTGCGCTCACAGTGGATGTCGGCGGCCTGTGCGCCGAACAGCTCGACGATGTGAGGCTCGGTGCCCCACAGCGCAGGCGACTTCAGTCCGGCCGGCGGAGGCACGTGCGCGCCGACCACCTTGAACAGCTGGCCGATGAATCCCTCCGGCGTCCAGTTGGCCAGACCGATGCGGCCGCCGCTGCGGACCACGCGCAGCATCTCGTCTGCCGGACGCTGGTGCTGCGGCGTGAACATCGCGCCGTACGTTGACAGCACGACGTCGAAGCTCGCGTCATCGAAGGGCAACTGCTCCGCGTCCGCCACCTGATAGGTGACAGCGAGACCTTCCGCCTTGGCGCGGATGGCACTCTTCTCCAGCAGAGCCGGCACGTAATCGGTCGAGGTGACGTGTGCAAAGCGACGCGCCGCGGCCAGCGTCGCGTTGCCGTTGCCGGCGGCGACGTCGAGCACGCGTTCGCCGGCGCGGATGTCGGCCGCTTCGGCGAGCGATTCGCCGACGATCTGCAGCGTGACGCCGATCACGGCGAAGTCGCCGCTCGCCCAGGTGGCGTGCTGCTTCGCCTTGATGGCGGTGAAATCGGGCTGCACCGCAGCGGGGGCGGTGCGCGAATTGGTTGCGGGGGACTCAATCACAGGCATGGCCTTCTCCAGTGGGATTCGGTGGTGTGTCGTTTCGGATGAAATCGACGCTGCGAATCTTTCGCGAGCGCGTGGCTTGACGCTTCACTTCTCGTCGCGGATATTTGCTCGCCCGTCCGCGGGCGAACGCACCGATCCACATTGCTTGATCGAGTGTCCGTGCGACTTGATCAGAACTCCTGCGGATGGAACTCAGATGAGCCAGGACGCCCTGTCAGATGTCTTGCGTACGGTCCGCCTGCGCGGCGCCGTGTTCTATTACGTCAGCTATTCCGACCGCTGGGCGGCGAAGGCGCCGCCTGCGCGCGAGATCGCATCGGCGGTGTTGCCTGGCTCCGAGCATGTGATCGAGTACCACATGGTTGCCAAGGGCAACGGCTGGGCCGCGGTGTCGGGCCTGAATCCGGTGCGGCTCGCCGCCGGCGACATCGTGATGTTCCCGCAGGGCGACGCGCACGTGATGTCGAGCGCGCCTGACCTGCAGCCGCAACCGATCGAAGCCAACTGGGTGTTCGAGACGCGCAACGAACCCAAGCCGATGCCGATCGCGTTTCACTATGGCGTCCAGCAGCCGGGCACACCGACCCCGGTCGCAGATGCCGATACGATCCTCGTGTGCGGCTTCATCGGCTGCGACCTGCGGCCGTTCAACCCGCTGATCGCCGCGTTGCCGCGCCTGCTGCACATTCCGGCGGCGCGCGCTGGCGAGTGGCTGCCCCGTGTGGTCGAGCAGGCCGCGGCCGAATCCCGCGCGCCCGGGCCCGGCAGCGACGTGATGCTTGCGCGCATCAGCGAGATGATGTTCGTCGACGCGGTCAGACGCTACGTAGAGTCACTGCCTGACCCCGCCGAAGGCTGGCTTGCGGGGCTGCGCGACCGTTACGTCGGGCGCGCGCTTGCGCTGCTGCACGAGAAGCCCGCCGATCCCTGGACGATCGACGAGCTGGGCCGGCAGATCGGGCTGTCGCGCTCCGCGCTGCACGAACGATTCGTCCAGCTGATCGGTACGCCGCCGATGCAGTACCTGACCAACTGGCGCATGCAGCTGGCGTCGAACCTGCTGCGCGGAACCAACGCGAACGTGGCATCGATTGCGCTCGACGTCGGCTACGACTCGGAGGCAGCCTTCGCACGCGCGTTCAAGCGCGCAACGGGCACGCCGCCTGCCGCGTGGCGCAAGGCGGACGCCGAACGAACATAGCCGGCGTCCCAAGAACGGGTGAGGGCCGTTGTCGATTTTGCGGCGCCTCGTTCGTCGTACAGGCAGCGGAACAGGTCGCACTCATTGCCGCGATCAGGTGTTCCGTGCGTTCAAACCCACGAAGGGAGAAAGGGCAACCATGCGTTTCATGGTGATCGTCAAGGCGAGCAAGGAATCGGAGGCGGGCGTGATGCCGAGCCAGAAGCTTCTCGAGGAGATGGGCCGGTTCAACGAGGAACTGGTCAAGGCGGGCGTGCTGCTCGCAGCGGAAGGCCTGCATCCGACCGCGCAGGGCGTGCGCGTGCGGTTCTCGGGCACGAAGCGCGCGGTCACCGACGGGCCGTTCGCGGAGACGAAGGAACTGATCGCCGGCTTCTGGCTATGGCAATGCAAGTCGCTGGAAGAGGCGATCGAATGGGTCAAGCGCTGCCCCAATCCGCACAATGACGGCGGCGAGATCGAGATCCGCCGTGTGTTCGAAGCGGAGGATTTCGGCGCGGAGTTCACCCCCGAACTGCGCGCGCAGGAGGAACGTCAGCGCGCACAAGCCGCGCAACTTGCGCGAGTGGCAAACAAGTGATCACGGCGTGCGACGACGCGACAATCGACGACAGGGAGATCTCATGCAAGTCCAGTCCTATCTGTTCTTCAACGGCCGCTGCGAAGAGGCGCTCGAGTTCTACAAGAAGGCGCTCGGCGCACGGGTCGAGATGCTGATGCGCTACAAGGAGAGCCCCGAGCCGCCGCCGCCGGGCATGCTGCCGCCCGGCTCCGAGAACAAGGTGATGCATTCGAGCTTCCGCGTCGGCGACACGGTGGTGATGGCGTCGGACGGGCACTGTTCTGGCGAGGTCAATTTCCAGGGTTTCTCGCTGTCGATTACGGTCGCGGACGTTGCCGCCGCCGACCGCGTATTCAACGCGCTTGCCGACGGCGGCAAGGTCACGATGCCACTCGCCAAGACGTTCTGGTCGCCGCGCTTCGGCATGCTGACCGATCGCTTTGGCGTGGGCTGGATGGTCGGCGTGATGGGGTAGGCGAGCCGGTTTCGTTGAGCGCGATCCGCCATTTCCCGGCCGTGCGCCGACGTCAGAAGAATTCACAGGAGAACCCGGTGCCTTACATGCTGTTGATCATCGAACCGACCGGCCAGCGAGGCGAACGCAGCGAAGCTGAGGGTCGCGTGCTGTACGAGCGGATGCTGCGCTTCGCCGACAGCCTGAAGTCGCGCGGCCTGTTGCAGCGCGCGGAATCGCTGCGGACCGACGCCGCCGGCACGCGACTGCAGGTGCGCAACGGCAAACGCGCGCTGGTTGACGGCCCGTTTTCGGAAGCGAAGGAGATGGTGGGCGGCTTCTTCCTGCTCGATTGCGCCACGAAGGAGCAGGCGGTCGAGATCGCCGCCGAGTGCCCCGCCGCCGAGTGGGCCACGGTCGAAGTGCGCGAGCTGGGGCCATGCTTCACGTGAACGCCGCGAACGCATATCCGCCGTGCCAGCGCTGGTAGCCAATCGCGCAATCGAGGCGGTCTGGCGGATCGAATCCGCCAGGATCATCGCATCGCTCGCGCGCATGGTGCGCGACGTCGGTCTGGCGGAGGAACTCGCCGGTGATGCACTGGTGGTTGCGCTCGAACAGTGGCCGCAGCAAGGCGTCCCCGACAATCCTGGCGCATGGCTGATGGCCACCGCCAAGCGGCGCGCGATCGACGCGATACGCCGCCGGGCGCTGCACCAGCGCAAGGAGGACGAGCTCGCCTTCGAAATCGAGTCGCAGCTGCAGGACGCGACGCCCGCCGTCGATGCGGCGCTCGACAACGATGTCGGCGACGACCTGCTGCGGCTGATGTTCATCGCCTGTCATCCGGTCCTGTCGACCGAGGCGCGCGTGGCGCTCACGCTGCGGCTGCTGGGAGGCCTGACCACAGACGAAATCGCGCGCGCGTTTCTGGTGCCCGAACCGACGATCGCGCAGCGCATCGTGCGCGCGAAGCGCGCGCTTGCCGAGGCGCGCGTGCCGTTCGAGGTGCCGCGCGGCGACGCGCTCGCGGAGCGGCTGGCCTCGGTGCTCGAAGTGATCTACCTCGTGTTCAACGAAGGCTACTCGGCGACGGCCGGCGACGACTGGCTGCGGCCCGTGCTGTGCGAGGAGGCACTGCGACTCGGCCGCATCCTGGCGGAACTGGCACCGCGGGAACCGGAGGTCCATGGCCTGATCGCGCTGATGGAAATCCAGGCGTCGCGGCTGCGCGCGCGCGTCGGTCCGGGAGGTGAGCCGATCCTGCTCGCCGATCAGAACCGCGCGCGCTGGGACTGGCTGCTGATCCGCCGCGGGCTGGCGGCACTGGATCGGGCCGAGGCGCTCGGTGGCGCCCTTGGTCCGTACTCGCTGCAGGCGGCGATCGCCGCGTGTCATGCGCGCGCGCCGTCGGCCGAGGCGACGGACTGGGCCCGTATCGCGGCGCTCTACGATGCGCTCGCGCAGCTCGCGCCATCGCCGGTGGTGGAACTGAATCGCGCCGTCGCGGTGTCAATGGCGTTCGGTTCGGCAGCAGGGCTCGAACTGGTCGATGCACTGAAGGATGAGCCGTTGCTGCGGAACTACCACCTGCTGCCCGCCGTGCGCGGCGATCTGCTGCACAAGCTTGGGCGCATCGAAGAGGCTGGCGCGGATTTCAAGCGGGCGGCCGCGTTGACGCGTAACGTGCGCGAGCGCGAGTTGCTGCTCGCCCGGGCGCGCTCATGCCTGCGCGATTTCGCGCACGACGATTGCCGTCCATGATCCAGTGACGGAAGACGAAAGGAGGAGCCATGGCAGGAAAAGCGAGGAAAGCAACGCCGCGAAAGGCAGAAAGGCCGGCGCGCGCCGGCGCGCGTGCGAAATCCAGGCGCCACGTGGTGGTGCTCGTCGCGACGCGCAAGGGCGCGTGGCTGTTCCACGGCGATGCGGCGCGGCAGACGTGGCGCGCCGACGGGCCGCACTTTCTCGGCCACATGTTCACTCACCTGATTCTCGATCCGCGCGACGGTCGCACGCTGCTTGCCGCGGCGAAGACCGGTCATCTGGGGCCGACGGTGTTCCGCTCCACGGACCTGGGCCGCACCTGGAAAGAGGCCGCACGGCCGCCCGCGTTTGCGAAGACCGCGGACGGCAAGGGCCGGTCGGTCGATCACACGTTCTGGCTGACACCAGCGCACGCGAACGAGCCGAACGTCTGGTACGCGGGCACGTCGCCGCAGGGCCTGTTCCGGTCCGAGGACGGCGGCGTCACCTGGGCGCCGTTCTCCAGCATCAACGAGGACCCGAAGTACCGGGAGTGGATGGGCACCGTGCAGGACGGCACGCCCGACGGTCCGAAACTGCATTCGATCACCATCGATCCGCGCGATCCGCAGCACATCTACTTCGGCATGTCGGGCGGCGGCGTGCATGA
>JBAIYN010000361.1:0-4782 GCA_037915775.1 Burkholderiales bacterium
ATGGCGCAGGACTTCTCGCTGCGCTATCCGCTGATCGACGGGCAGGGCAACTTCGGCTCGCGCGACGGCGACGGCGCGGCGGCGATGCGCTACACCGAGGCGCGGCTCACGCCGATCGCGCGGCTGCTGCTCGACGAGATCGACGAGGGCACGACCGACTTCACGCCCAATTACGACGGCACGATGCAGGAGCCGAAACTGCTGCCGGCGCGCCTGCCGTTCACGTTGCTCAACGGCGCCAGCGGCATCGCGGTCGGCATGGCGACCGAGATCCCGTCGCATAACCTGCGCGAGGTGGTGGCCGCGCTGCAGATCGCGCTGAAGGATCCGAAGGCGCCGCTCGATGAACTGGTCGCGGCAATGCCGGGCCCCGACTTTCCCGGCGGCGGACAGATCATTTCGCCCGCGGCGGACATCCGCGACGTGTACGCGACCGGCCGCGGCAGCATCAAGGTGCGCGCGCGCTACAGCTTCGAGGAGCTGGCGCGCGGCCAGTGGCAGCTCGTGGTGCATGAGCTGCCGCCGGGAGTCTCCGCGCGCAAGGTGCAGGAAGAGATCGGCGAACTGACCAACCCGCAGGTCAAGGCGGGCAAGAAGTCACTGACCGCCGAGCAGCAGCAGCTCAAGCAGCTCGTGCTGTCGGTGCTCGACGCGCAGCGCGACGAGAGCGGCAAGGAAGCGGCGGTGCGGCTCGTGTTCGAGCCGCGCACCTCGCGCGTCGACCGCGACGAGTTCGTCAACGTGCTGCTGGCCAACACGAGCCTCGAGACCAGCGTGCCGATCAACCTGGTGATGATCGGACGCGACGGCAAGCCGCGGCAGAAGACGCTGACGGAAATACTTTCCGAGTGGATCGAGTTCCGCGTCGAGACGGTGCGCCGGCGCACGCAGCATCGGCTGACCAAGGTCGAGGACCGCATCCACATCCTCGAAGGCCGGCAGGCGGTCCTGCTGAACATCGACAAGGTGATCAGGCTGATCCGCAACTCGGACGATCCGAAGCCGGAGCTGATCAAGGCGTTCAAGCTCACCGAACGGCAGGCCGACGACATCCTCGACCTGCGTCTGCGGCAGCTGGCGCGACTCGAGGGCATCAGGATCGAGCAGGAGCTGGCGGAGTTGCGCAAGGACCAGGCCGGCCTGCAGAAGTTGCTCGGCTCCGAGTCGGCGCTGCGCAGGCAGGTCGGCAAGGAATTCGACGAGGACGCGAAGAAGTTCGGCGCTTTGGACAAGGATCCGCGCCGCACGCTGATCGAGGCGGCCGAGCGCGCCAGCGTCGAAACGAAGGTCGTCGACGAGCCGGTCACGGTGATCGTCTCCGAGCAGGGCTTCGTGCGCGCACGCAGCGGCCACGGCCACGACGCGTCGCAGTTCACCTTCAAGCCGGGCGATGCGCTGTACGACGCGGTCGAGTGCCGCACGGTCGACCACCTGATCGCGATCGGTTCCAATGGGCGCGTGTACACGGTGCCGGTCGCGCAACTGCCGTCGGCGCGCGGCGACGGCGCGCCCGTGACGTCGATGATCGAACTCGAAGCCGGTACGCGCATCGTCGCGTTCTGCGCCGGCGCGGCGACGCAGCCGTTGCTGATGGCGACCAGCAACGGCTACGGCTTTGCATGCCAGCTCGGCGACATGATCACGCGCCAGAAGGGCGGCAAGCAGTTCATCACGGTCGACGACGGCGCGCTGCCGCTGCGGCCGGCGCGGGTGGATGCCGGGGTCGACGACCGCATTGCGTGCCTGTCTGCCAAGGGTCGGCTGCTGGTGTTCGCGGCGAACGAGATCAAGGCGCAGTCGGGCGGCGGTCGCGGCGTGACGCTGATGGGGCTGGACGACGGCGAAGCCCTGATCGGCGCGCAGCCCTGCTCGAAGGCGGGTGTCGTCGTTTCAGGTAGCGGTCGCGGCGGCAAGCCGGTCGAGGTCACGATTTCCGGCGCGGACCTCGACGCGCACACCGGCCATCGCGCGCGCAAGGGCACGCTCGCGAAGTCGAAGCTGCAGGTGACCGGTTTGCGGCGCGCCTAGCTGTCGTGAAGCGGAGCTCGGCTATCAGCGTGCTGGCGGTCGTCGCGGCTGCCGCGCTGGCCGTTGCGGCGGCGATCGTGCCGGGGTGCGTGACCGTGAATCCCTATTACGAGCAGAGCAAGGCCCACCACCGGCCGGGCGGATTCCAGAACATCGATCCGACGGCAGTGCCGCGTCCTTTCAGCGATTTCCTGCGCTGGCGCCGCGAGCGCATCGGACTCGAGATCCCGCCGCCGAAGATGGACCTGTCGGCGATCGTCCCCGACCTCGGCTACATCACGCGCAATCGCAGCGAATTCGCGGTTACCTGGATCGGGCACGCGACGGCGCTGGTCCAGATCGGCGGACTGAACGTGCTCACCGATCCGATCTTTTCCGAGCGCGCGTCACCGGTGCAGTGGATGGGACCGAAGCGCTGGCAGCCTCCCGGTGTGCTGCTGCGGGAGTTGCCGCACATCGACATCGTCGTGATTTCGCACAACCACTACGATCATCTCGACGCGGATTCGGTCAAGGCGCTCAACGCGCAGGCGGGCGGCCCGCCGCTGTTCGTGGTTCCGCTCGGCGTCGAGCGCTGGCTGGCAAGCGAGGGCATCAGCAACGCGAAGGCGCTCGACTGGTGGGACACGATCGAATTGCGAGGCGCGCAGGTGCACCTGGTTCCCGTGCAGCACTGGAGCGCGCGCGGCTTCGGCGACCGGATGCAGACGCTGTGGGGCGGCTACGTGATCGACGCAGGCGGCAGGCGCGCATTCTTCGCGGGCGACACCGGGTATTCGCCGGTGATCTTCAAGGAGATCGGCGAACGCCTCGGGCCGATCGATCTGGCGCTGATCCCGATCGGGGGTTACGAGCCGCGCTGGTTCATGTCGAAGATGCACGTGAATCCCGAGGAGGCGGTGCAGATCGCGCTCGACCTGAAGGCAAGGCGTTCGCTCGGGATCCACTGGGGCACGTTCCAGCTGACCGACGAGCCGCTCGATCAGGCGGTCACCGACTTGGACGCGGCCTTGCGGACGCACGGCCTCACCGAACGCCAGTTCTTCGTGCTGCGGCACGGCGAGACGCGGCGGCTGCTCGATTAGGAGAACGACGTGAAGACCTACGCGCTGATGCTGTTCCTGCACCTCGTCGCGATCGTGATCTGGATCGGCGGCATGTTCCTGATGCACTTCGCGGTGCGACCCGCCTGCGTCGCGCATCTGGACCCGCCGCAGCGCCTGCCGCTGCTGGCCGAGATCCTGCGCCGCTTCTTCAACTGGGTCGCGGTCGCCGTGCTGGTGATACTCGCATCCGGCATCGCGATCATCATCGTGGCCGGGGGCTTCAGCGCGGTGCACCCATCGGTGCATCTGATGTTCGGCATCGGCATCGTGATGATCGCGGTCTTCGCGCACATCCGGCTGGCGCCGTATCCGCGGCTGCAGGCGGCGGTCGTGATGCGCGACTGGCCGGCGGCGGCCGCGAGCCTCGACCGGATCCGCAAGGAGGTCGCGTTCAACCTCGTGCTGGGTGTGGCGACCGTCGCGATTGCGACGCTTGGGCGGGTGCTCCTCTAGCGGCCGTTCGGCGCCGAATCCGTCAGTCGAGAGCCGCTTCGCCGCGCAGCACGTGCACGCAGCCGCCGCCGACGGTGGCGCGGATTCCGTCCGCGCCGCGGCGCGCCGATGCGAGCAGCAGGCTCGGCCGCCCCATCTCGACACCCTGGGTGATCTCGAACTGCGCGTCGGCTGCGCCGCTGAGCGAAAGCAGGAATGCCGCGAGCGCTGCATTCGCGCTGCCGGTCGCCGGATCCTCGACGGTGCCGGACAGCGGCGCAAACATGCGCGCGCGCAGCCTGGTCGACGCAGCGCCATCCGCCTTCGCATACAGGTGCAGCGACAGGCGTTCGGGCGGCTGGCCGAAGCTCTGTGCGAGGCGGCGGAACGCGCCGAGGTCGGGCACGGCGCGCGTCAATGCGTCGCCGGTGACCTCGACGAAGCAGAAGGGCAGGCCGACCGACGCGATGCGCGGGGGATGCGCGCGCAGCACGAGGTCGTCCGCCTCGAGGCCGGCGCAGGCGGCGACTCCGTCGGGTGACAGGTCCGGCCCCGTCGAAAGAGGTTGCGGCGCGGCGATATGCGCACCGGTGACTCCGTCGCGCGCGTCGCGCGCGATGCGTATCTCGACTAGTCCGGCAATCTCCTCGTAGCGCAGCACGTCGCCGCTCGCGCGCCCCATCGCCGCGAGCACGTAGCCGGTGCCGACGTTCGGGTGTCCAGCGAAGGGCATTTCCGACGTCCGGTTGAAGATGCGCACGCGCGCGGTGTTCGACGGATCGCGCGGCGGCAGCACGACGGTCGTCTCGCTGTAGTTCATCTCCGCCGCGAGCGACTGCATCTCGCGGTCGGACAGTTCGCGCGCGTCGGTGAACACCGCGAGCGGATTGCCGCCGAAGCGCTGGCTGGTGAATACATCGACCGTCACGTACTTCGCAATGCGCGTCATCGTGCCTCCTGTTTCGTTGACCATCGTCCAACTGCGATGCATGAGACCACCGCCGCGGCGGCGAGCCAGGTGATGGGTTCAACGCGCTCGCCGAACAGCAGCGCGGCGAACGCGATCGTGAAGAAGACCTGCAGCAGCTGCAGCTGCCCGACGCGCGCGATGCCGCCGAGCGCGAGCCCGTTGTACCAGGCGAAGAAGCCGATCAGCTGCGACACCAGCGCGACGTAAAGGAACCCGCCCCACGCAGGCGCGCTCGCCGCCAGCGGC
>JBAIYN010000596.1:0-7040 GCA_037915775.1 Burkholderiales bacterium
AGGCCGTGGTCGGCACCGAGGCCGGCGCAACCTACGATCGCGCCGCGCAGATCTTCGAGCAGATGAGTACGCAGGAGAGCTTCGCGGAGTTCCTGACGCTGCCGTTGTACGAAGAGATCCAGTAGCAGGTGCCGACCGGGCGCGTGGCGACCGACGACCCGGGATTCGCGGCACGCGGCGCGTCGGGATTAGAACCACCGTTCCAGCGCCGCCGCTGGGTTCGCGGCTAGCATTGGGCGGGTCGATTGCCGAAGCGCTGCCATGACGCCGTCAGAACCTCCGTTGCAGATGCAGTCGTTGTTCGAGGCGCAGCGCAGCGCGTTTGCGCGCGAGCCCTACGCAGGCTGGCCGATGCGGCGCGACCGGCTGCGGCGGCTGCGCAGGTTGCTGACGGAAAACGAGCGCGCGATCGAGCAGGCGATCGACCGTGACTTCGGCCACCGTCCGGCAATCGAGACGCAACTGGCCGAGATCTTTCCGAGCCTGGAGGAGATCAAGGCGGCGCTGCGCGACGGCCGTGGCTGGATGAAGCCGCGCCGCGCACCGGTGTCAAAGTGGTTTCTGCCGGCGCGCGGGCGCCTGCTGCCGAAGCCGCTCGGGGTGGTCGGCATCATCGTGCCCTGGAATTACCCGGTCTTTCTCGCCGTCGGACCGATGGTTGGCGCGCTCGCGGCCGGCAATCGCGTGATGCTGAAGCTGTCCGAGCACACGCCCGTGTTCGCCGATTGCTTTGCGCAACTGTGTGCGCGTTACTTCACAGCGGAGGAAGTGGCCGTCGTGCTCGGCGGCCCTGATGTCGCCGCGTCCTTCAGCAGCCTGCCGTTCGATCACCTGCTTTTCACCGGTTCCACGGCCGTGGGCCGGACCGTGATGGCCGCCGCCGCCGCGAACCTCACCCCGGTGACACTCGAACTGGGCGGCAAATCCCCGACCGTCGTCGCGCCGGGCTACCCGCTGCACAAGGCGGTCACGCGCATCCTCGCCGGCAAGTTGCTCAACGCCGGGCAGACGTGCATCGCGCCCGACTACGTGATGGTGCCGCGCTCTGAGGTAGAGGCCTTCGTCAGCGAGGCGCGCACGCTGGCGGGCCGCATGTACCCCGCCGGGCTGGCCAGTACCGACTACTGCAGCATCATCAACGAGCGCCATTACCGACGCCTGTGCGGCTATCTCGAGCAGGCCACGGCCGCCGGCGCACGCATCGAGCCGCTGTTCGACGGGACGGCGCGCGACGACGGCGCGCGACGGCTGGCTCCCGCGTTGATCGTCGATCCTGCGCTCGACCTCAGCCTGATGCAGGATGAAATCTTCGGCCCGCTGCTGCCGCTCCTTGCGTACGATCGTCTCGAGGAAGCGGTGGCGTTCATCGCGAGACAGCCAAGACCGTTGGCGCTCTACTGGTTCGATCGCGACGAGAAGCGCGTGCAGTGGGCGCTGCAGAACACGCTCGCGGGCGGCGTCAGTCTGAACGACACGTTGCTGCACATTGCGCAGGACGCGCTGCCCTTCGGCGGAATCGGGCCCTCGGGCATGGGGCACTACCACGGCCGCTGGGGCTTCGACACGTTCAGCAAGCTCAAGCCGATCTTCCGCCAGGCGCATTTCAACGCCATGGGTCTGTTTCTGCCGCCGTACCGTCCGATCGCGCGGCGAATGCTCGAGCTGATGAAGCGCCTTTAGTATCGAAGTTGCCGCGCCGGCGGTTCAGCCGCCGATGTAAGACATCTCGATTTTCTTGACGCCGGCAGTGGCGGCGCTGCGCAACTCGGAATAGCGGTCGGTGCGTGCGCGCCAGATGTGCGCGATCGCCGTGGAAATTTCAGCGTCGCTGGCACCGCCGCGCAGCAATGCGCGCAGGTCGTGCCCGCTCTGCGCGAACAGGCACAGATAGAGCTTGCCTTCGGTGGAGAGCCGCGCGCGTGTGCAGCTGCGGCAGAACGCCTGCGTGACGCTCGAGATCACGCCGATCTCGCCGCTGCCATCGCGATATCGCCAACGCTCCGCGACCTCGCCCGGGTAGTTCGGGTCGAGCGGCTCCAGCGGCATTTCGGCCGCGATGCGCTGCACGACTTCCGCCGACGGTACCACGTCGTCGAGACGCCAGCCGTTGGACGACCCGACGTCCATGAACTCGATGAATCGCAGGATGTTTCCGCTGCCGCGGAAATGGCGCGCCATCGGCAGGATCTCGTGATCGTTGGTGCCGCGCTTGACGACCATGTTTACCTTGATCGGCGCCAGGCCGGCAGCGGCAGCGGCGTCGATCCCGCGCAGCACCTCGGCGACCGGAAAATCCACATCGTTCATGCGCCGGAAGATCGTGTCGTCGAGCGCATCCAGAGATACAGTGACGCGCTTCAGCCCGGCGGCGGCAAGTGAGCGCGCCTTGCGCGCGAGGATGGACGCGTTCGTCGTCAGCGTCAGGTCGAGCGGTTTTCCGGCGCGAGTGCTCAGGCCGGCGAGCATCTCGATCAGTCGTTCGAGGTCCTTGCGCAGCAGCGGTTCACCGCCTGTGAGGCGGATCTTCTCGACTCCGTGGTCGATGAAGATGCGCGCCATGCGCGTGATCTCCTCGAAGGTCAGCAGATCGGCATGCGGCAGGAAATGGTAGCCGGTGTCGAATACTTCCTTCGGCATGCAGTAAGTGCAGCGGAAATTGCAGCGATCGGTCACGGAGATGCGCAGGTCGTGCAGCGGCCGTGCCAGCCGATCCGCGACGTGCCCCGTCGGCGCCTCCAGCTGCGCCGGAATCGTCGGACGCGGCGCGTGCACGCGTTCGTCGAGCAGGGGAATGATGCGATCGGTCATGTACTCATGTTACCGACCGCGAGGGCGGTCGCAACCCACGGCCAGGGTTACCCTTGTCGCCGGCATGCTCTTCATCCGGTTGTTCCAATCAAAGCCGCGATGTTATAAGCGCCGCTCCTGACTGGATGGCTCAATTCCCGCGGCTTACCGCGCGCGCCGGAGGAGGTTCGTGCAGGCGATTGCCGGATCGCCGGCGTCGATCGGTCAGCGCGGACCGTGGGCTGAACGCGTTGCGAGCGCTTGATTGATGCACCACTTCATCGAAGCATCCGCGCGATGCGAACGGGCCGTGCGTCCACCGGCGGACGCCGCGCGCGCGGTCCGGCACTGATGGAACGCGGCTCGCCGAAACCGGCACTCGTCGCAGCGCCGACTGCAGTTACGTTTACCGAGGCGCTGCGCTTCTGGCGGAAGCTCGGATTCATCAGCTTCGGCGGGCCGGCCGGCCAGATCGCGATCATGCATCAGGAACTGGTCGAACGACGGCGCTGGATCTCCGAAGGGCGCTTCCTGCACGCGCTGAATTACTGCATGCTGCTGCCCGGGCCGGAGGCACAGCAGCTTGCCACGTACATCGGCTGGCTGATGCATCGAACCCGGGGCGGACTGGTAGCAGGAGGGTTGTTCGTGCTGCCCTCACTCCTGCTGCTGATCGCTCTTTCATGGATATACGCGGCCTTCGGCGACACGCCGCTGGTCGCGGGGATCTTCTACGGCATCAAGCCAGCGGTCACTGCAATTGTGCTGCACGCGGCCTGGCGGATCGGATCGCGTGCGCTCAGAAACGCGTTGCTGTGGTCGATCGCCGCCGCCGCGTTCGTCGCGATCTTTGCATTGGGCATGCCGTTCCCGCTGATCATCGCAGCGGCGGCGGGGATCGGTGCCGTCGGCGGGCGCTTTGCGCCCGGGCGTTTTGCGGCGACGAGCCAGCATGCGGCGGTCATCGAAACCGATCACGCGCGTGCGCTGATCGATGACACAACGCCGCCGCCCGGCCACGCGCACTTTTCGTGGGGCCGCCTGCTGCGAACCGGCGCCGTCGGTCTCGTGGTGTGGGCCGTGGCGATGGCATGCCTGATTGGGTCCTTCGGCTGGCATGCGACGCTGACACAGATGGGATGGTTCTTCACCAAGGCCGCGCTGCTGACATTCGGCGGCGCCTACGCGGTACTGCCGTACGTGAACCAGGGCGCGGTCGAGCACTATCAGTGGTTGTCGGCCTCGCAGATGATCGCCGGCCTCGCGCTTGGTGAAACGACGCCCGGGCCGCTGATCATGGTCGTGGCGTTCGTCGGCTTTGTCGGTGCCTGGCAGCAGCAGGTGTTCGGTCCCGACGCACAGTTCCTGGCCGGGATCGCAGCGGCATGCATCGTGACCTTCTTCACCTTTCTGCCGTCCTTCGTGTTCATCTTCACCGGCGCGCCGCTGATCGAATCCACGCATGGCGACGTGCGATTCACCGCGCCGCTGACTGGCATCACCGCCGCAGTCGTCGGTGTGATCCTCAACCTGGCGCTCTTCTTCGCCTTGCACGTTTTCTGGCCCGGCGGACGCGGCGGTCCGTTCGACTGGGTCGCCGCGGCGATCGCGGCGGGGGCCGTGATTGCGCTGTTTCGCCTGCGCGCTGGAGTGATCCCGGTGATCGGGGTCGCTGCCGTGCTCGGCCTGGTCTGGACCTCGATGCGCTGATGTGAAACAGGCGCCGGCCGCGGACCGGCTATTGGCGATCCTCGCGCGGGATCGCCGACAACGGCGCAGACGGTCACGCGGTGCTCGGGCAAGGCATGGTCATATCCGACGCGCTGCGCGCGCGTGGTGACGCCCGGCTGTCCAGCCGGGCGGTGTGCGCGGTCGGGCAGGTCGACGCGGTGCGCGGGATCAGGCCGATTGCATCGGCTGGCTTTCGCGTCGACGCGTCTCGATCTGGATCAGCGGACCGGTATCGATCGGCGGCAGCACAGGGCGCTCGCGCGGCACCCGGATCGGCTTCGGCTCGGCTGCGATGCGCTGCTGAGCTTCAGCGTGCTTGTCCGGAGCGGTCTGCACCAGGATCAACCCAGCCTTCTCGAGCAGAGGCGTCAGGGACTCCAGTGCCATCGGGGTGACCTCGATGCGCGGAGTCGCGCTTGGCGCAACGGCGGGAGGAGCCGCGACGGCGACCGGTTCGGGAGCAGCTATCGGGATCGCCGCTGCCGCCGGCTCCACAACAGCCGCCGCCGTTGCGGGCGCGGCGATCACGGGGGCCTCGCTCGTCGCTTCGATCGCCTCGGCGGATGGTATCCCGGCGCGTTCCTCGCCGCGTTCACCGCCGCGACCACGCCGACGGCGCCGACGACGGCCGCGACGCTCTTCGCCTTCGGCCTCGCCTTCAGGTGCCGCGGCCAGCGGCGCTTCTATCGCGGCGACAGGTGACGGCGCGGGTGCGGTCGGCTGCACTGTGGCCTTTGCAGTCTCAACCGAGGCTGCCTGTGCTTCGGTCGGCTCGGATCGGGGTGCCTCTAAAGGTTCACCTCGGCCCGGGCCGCGCTCACCCCGCGGCGGTCTGCGGTTGCGCCCCTCGGCCTGCCCGCGCGCTTCTGCCGCCGGTTTGCGCTCGCGCTCTTCCGTTCGCTCGGGTCGAGGCTGGCGTTGTTCTCGCTTCTGACCTTCCCCGCGAGGCCCGCGCTGACTGTCGCGGCCGCGACGCTCTTCGCGTCGTCCCCCGCGATCCCGTTCGCGCTCACCGCGTTCACGTGCCGGCTCAGCCGCGGGGCGCTCTGCCCGTACTGGCGCCGCCGCCACCGGTGCAACGGCCGCCGGTTCCCCGGCGAAAAAGCGCTTGATGCGGCCCCATAGTGACGGGGTCGCTGGGGCCGCTGCGGCATGCGCGACGGCCGGCACGGCTGCAGGCGCCGGCGCGGGTGCCGACGGCAGTGGCGCCACGACGGGGGCAGGCGTCTCCGGCACGATGCCGCGGACCACCGCTTCCTGTTTCGGGCGGGCGCGTTCGGCCTCTGTCGCTTTCGGGCCGCCGTAGACCGTCTCGATTTCAGGGGCTTCAGCGCGGTCGTAGCTCGCCTTCGCCTGGTCGAGGCGCTCGTCATCGTGCTTCAGGCGCTCGACCTTGTAGTGCGGCGTCTCCAGGAACTTGTTCGGAATCAGCACGATCGAGATGCGATGACGTGCCTCGAGCTTGGCGATGTCGGTGCGCTTCTCGTTAAGCAGGAAGGTGGCGACATCGACCGGCACCTGCGCGTGGATCGCCGCGGTGTTCTCCTTCATCGCCTCTTCCTGCAGGATGCGCAGGATGTGCAGCGCGGAACTGTCGGTGTCGCGGATCACGCCGACGCCGTTGCAGCGTGGGCAGGTGATGTGGCTGCCCTCCGACAGTGCCGGGCGCAGCCGCTGGCGCGACAGTTCCATCAGCCCGAAGCGCGAAATCTTGCCCATCTGTACGCGGGCGCGGTCGTAGTGCAGCGCGTCCTTCAGCCGGTTCTCGACAGCGCGCTGGTTCTTGGCGTCCTCCATGTCGATGAAGTCGATCACGATCAGTCCGCCCAGGTCGCGCAGCCGGAGCTGGCGGGCGACTTCCTCGGCCGCCTCCAGGTTGGTGCGGAAGGCGGTTTCCTCGATGTCGTGGCCCTTGGTGGACCGCGCCGAGTTCACGTCGATGGCGACGAGCGCCTCCGTATGGTCGATCACCACGGCGCCGCCGGAGGGCAGGTTCACCTGCCGGCCATAGGCGCTCTCGATCTGGTGCTCGATCTGGAAGCGCGAGAACAGCGGGACGTCGTCGCGGTAGAACTTCACCTTGTTGACGTTGGCCGGCATCACCGTCTGCATGAAGGCGCGGGCCTGCTCGTAGATCTCCTCGGTGTCGATGAGGATCTCGCCGATGTCCGGCTGGAAGTAGTCGCGGATGGCGCGGATGACCAGGCTCGACTCCAGGTAGATCAGGAACGGCTTCTTCTCGGAATCCTTGGCTGCGCCGTCGATCGCCTGCCAGAGCTGGTTCAGGTAGTTCATGTCCCACTGCAGCTCCTCGGCCGAGCGGCCGATGGCGGCGGTGCGGGCGATGACGCTCATGCCCTCGGGGACCTCCAGCTTGTCGAGCGTGTCGCGCAGCTCGTTGCGGTCCTCGCCCTCGACGCGCCGGGAAACGCCGCCGCCGCGCGGGTTGTTGGGCATCAGGACCAGATATCGGCCCGCCAGACTGATGAAGGTGGTGAGGGCGGCGCCCTTGGTGCCCCGTT
>JBAIYN010000337.1:0-2795 GCA_037915775.1 Burkholderiales bacterium
GGCCCTCGCTCAGGATCAGGCCCTCGCTCAGAATCAAGCCTTCACTGAGGATCAGGCCCTCGCTGAGGATCAGTCCTTCACTGAGGATCAGGCCTTCACTGAGGATGATGCCGTTGCTCAGGATGTCGCCCGTGGTCAGGGTTGCGCCGGCGCCTGAGATCAGCCAGCCCGACAGCGTGGCCGTCGGGATGAAGGTACCGGTCTTGGCGACCATGTCGCTGTTGCCCGCGAGCGCATCTGCGCTGACGACGCCGGAGGTCAGCAGCGTCATGTTGTTCACCGCCGTGTCGGTGAAGTTCTTCACGTACGTGTTGGCAGTAATTCCCGTGCCGGACCAGTAGATCGGCTGGCGCAGCCGCACGACGCCGTTGGCCCAGGTGGTGCGCGGGTCGTAGATCGGCTGATACTTGGTGAACAGCGACGGGTTGCTGACCACGTGGTTGCCGCCAACGAAGGCGACGCGCGACCAGTTGAAGCTCGTGCCGTTGACGGTGGAAGACTGCGCCGGCATCTGTTTGCCCTTCGCCAGCATCGAGTCGCCCGCGGCGATGCTGCCGGCGTTGACCGCCGTCGTCAGGTCGGTACGCAGCGCCTTGGCCAGCACGACCGCACCGTCGACGTTCAGCAGCCCCGCGCCCTGTTCCAGCAGGTTGTAATTGGGCAGCGGCTGCGCGGTGTACTGCAGGATGGCCTTGACCAGCGGCGGCGTCAGGCCGGGGTTGGTCTGCAACAGCAGCGCCGCGGCGCCGGCCACCGCAGGGGCCGCGATCGACGTACCCGACAGGATCATCTGGGTTTCAGGATAGATGGTCGGGATATTCAGCGGCGCGACCAGCAGGCTGTAGAACGTGCCGGCCAGATAGTTCCAGGTGGCGTTGTTGCTGATCGCCTTGGTGGCGGCGGCCGAAACGACCAGATTGCCCGGGGCAACCAGATCGGGCTTGAGCAGGTTGTCCTTGTGAGTTATCCCATTGGCGTCGACGTAGGCTCCGCGGGTGGGGCCGCGCGAACTGAAGAAGTCGACCGTGTCGTCGCCGCGCGCGATCGTGTTGTGGTAGTTGACCGCCCCCACGGTGATCACGGACGGATCATGGCCGGGCGAACTGATCGCGCCGTAGACCTCGCGGCCGTAGATATCGAGGCCAAAGTTGCCGGCGGCGACCACGACCGTGATGCCGGCTGCAGTGGCGCTGCGCACGGCGGCGCACAGCGGATCGGTCTGCCAGGTCTGCGTCGAGCTGGCAGCCAGGCTGACGTTCATCACGCGGATGTTGTATTCCTTGGCGTGATAGATCACCCATTCGATGCCTTCGATCGCGTCGCTGACCGTTCCCATGCCGTAGCCGTCGAGCACCGACACGTCGTACAGGTTGGCGTTGGGTGCAATCCCGGTGGTGTCGGGCGTGGTGGAGGAGAAGTACTTGGCGCGGCCCGCGGCCACCCCGGCGACGTGCGTGCCGTGACCGAACGCGTCCTGCGTGGCGTCGGCGTCGGCCACGATGTTGTTCTCGTAGCTGTTCAGCGCGTTGCTGCCGGGCTGCAGCGAGATTGTGCTGTCGACGCCGGTGGTCCAGTTCAGCGTGGTTGACTTGAGCACGTTGACATTGCGCTTCACGCGCGAGACGCCACTGGCGTCGAAGAAGGCCTCATGTGCGCGCATCACGCCGGAATCGAGCACGGCGATGCCGATGCCGGTGCCATCCAGGCCGCTGTAGCTGGTCTTGCTGCTGTTGGTGCGGACGTTGCTCGTCAGCGTGCCGGTGATGTACTCGATCGTACTGGCGGTGCGGTGGGTGGTGCGGTTCGGCGCCACGCTGACCACGTCGCTGCGCTGTGCCAGCGCATTGACGACGCCGGCCGGTACCAGCACGGTCAGCGCGCGGGACGCCGTATGGCGTCGTAGGACGGAGCCGCCGACGCGCACGACGAAGGCGCGCAGGTCCGTCATCGCCGGATCGGTGGAGTTGCTCAGCACCACGGCCTGGACAAAGCGCGCGCCGTTCATGTCGCGCGCCCACTTGACTGCCGGCGTGCTCACTGAATTGACGGCGTCCTGCAGGTCGCGCGCGACCTTCGCGCTCGTCGAGGGTGGCGACGCGGGGGAAGCGAGCGCGACCGCGAGTGCCGTTGCGCCGAGCAGTGCGCGAGCGAGTCGGCGGCGAATCCAGCTGCGTTCGATCAAAGCGGTGAAACGGCTCAGGAGGCTCATGGTTTCTGCTCTTGTGTTGGTTCGTCTGGTTCGGTATGTCTTCCGGGGACTTCGATCAGGGGATTGCGGTGCTTTGCTGCTAATCCGTGTGTGCGTGCGTGTCGGAACAAAGGCGCTAATTCGTTTCGATGCCCGTAACGTATTTCTGCGTACGCAACTTTGGGATCGTCCGTTTAGCGGACTTAAGTTCCTTGCCGACGCGAAACCGAATCAGCCCGATCGCCCAAAGTGAGCGGCCGCCTGCATGAATGGCCGCGCGGATGCTGTCGCGATCACATGCGCGGGACGATCGCAGCCGAAATACGGGCGTGCAGATCGGCGCTCGTTGTCGCGAGCGCCGTCCATCGGGGCTTGAGCGGTCGCTTTGCGCGAGATGGGTCGGCAGACGGCTTGCACCGATCGACGGTGCTAAATCTTCCCGACATCTTTTGATGGGTTGCCAGGTGCTCGAGATGCCACCGGGGCATCGTTCGTTTGAGCCCTGCACACGAATGCACATCGAGCCGCAGAGGTTCACCGCATCTTTCGGGCATGCGCCGGTCGGACGAGAGCGCGCAACTCGCACCGACGCGAAGCGGAAAATCTG
>JBAIYN010000455.1:0-7485 GCA_037915775.1 Burkholderiales bacterium
GCGCCTGCCGCGATTCCCCTCGGCGATCTCCGAGAGCCAGGTCGAGGCGCTGCTCGACGCGCCGGATGTCGACGCGCCTTTGGGGATCAGGGACCGCGCGATGCTGGAGACGTTGTACGCGACCGGCTTGCGCGTATCCGAGCTGGTCGGTCTGAAACTGGTTCAGCTTTCGCTGAATGACGGTCTGGTGCGGGTTATGGGAAAGGGTTCAAAGGAGCGCGTCGTGCCGCTCGGCGAGGAGGCCCGCGGCTGGCTGGATCGTTATCTGCACGATGCTCGTCCGGCCCTTCTCGCGGGGCGGAACGCGGAAGCCCTGTTCGTGACCCAGCGCGCGGAGGCGATGACGCGCCAGCGCTTCTGGGGGCTGCTCAAGCGTTATGCGCAGATCGGCGGGATCAACGCGCCGCTGTCTCCGCATGGTCTGCGGCACGCGTTTGCGACGCACCTGCTGAATCACGGCGCCGATCTGCGCGTCGTGCAGTTGCTGCTCGGCCATGCCGATATTTCCACAACGCAGATCTACACCCACGTCGCGCGCGAGCGGCTGCAGGCGCTGCACGCAAAGCATCACCCGCGGGGCTGATCGGCGTGCGGTTCGCCACTAGACTGGCGATATGTCGAAGCAGGCGCATGTATCGGAGACCCCCGCGACGCAGTGGCTGAAGCAGCACCAGGTGCCGTTCAAGGGGCACGCTTATGAATACGTCGAACATGGCGGAACGAAGACCTCGTCCCGTGCGCTCGGCGTGCCGGAACACGAAGTGGTCAAGACTTTGGTGATGGAAGACGAGGCGGCGCGGCCGCTGCTCGTGCTGATGCACGGCGATCGGACCGTATCGACCAAGAACCTCGCGCGCCAGGCCGGCCGCAAGCGAATCGAGCCCTGCGCGCCGGAGGTGGCGCAGCGGCACACCGGCTACATGGTCGGCGGCACGTCGCCGTTCGGCACCCGCAAGCCCATGCCGGTCTATGTCGAGCGCTCGATTCTCGGCTTGCCCCGGATACTCATCAACGGGGGCCGGCGCGGCTACCTGGTCGAAATCGAACCGCGCGCATTGACCGAGATCCTGCGCGCCGTACCGGTCGATTGCGCGCTCGGAGAATCGTGATGTCGAGCTTGTCTGTCTGGCTCGCGAACCTGGCAACCATCGCGGGCGCGTATTTGCTGGGCTCGTTGCCGTTCGCGGTAATCGTGAGCCGATTGTTGGGGCTGGCCGATCCGCGTACCTACGGGTCGGGCAATCCCGGAGCGACGAACGTGCTTCGGTCGGGAAGCAAGACCGCCGCGGCGTTGACGCTGTTGGGCGACGCCGCAAAAGGTGCCGCTGCGGTCTGGCTGGCGCGCCGCTTTGGCGCCCCGCTCGGCGTCGGCGACTGGGGCGTGGCGACCGCTGGCCTGGCCGCCTTCGTCGGGCACCTGTATCCGGTCTTCTTGCGCTTCCGGGGCGGGAAGGGTGTCGCGACTTTTCTCGGCGTGCTGCTGACCCTCAATCCCTGGGTGGGACTGATCGCCTGCGCGACCTGGCTGCTGATGGCGGTGTTCTTCCGCTATTCGTCGCTGGCGTCGATCAGCGCGGCGGTCATCGCGCCGCTGGCGCAGTTGATGGGGTGGGGCTTCGAGCCGATCCTGCCAGCTTCTCTGATCATGAGCGCGTTGCTGATCATGCGGCACCAGAAGAACATCACTCAGTTGCTGGCGGGCAAGGAGAAGAGGATTGGAGAGAGGTCGCCGAACGCCGCGCATCCGCGCCAGCGTTAGCGCGCCTCGGCGAGCGTCCAGCGCGGGTGCACCGTGAACGCGGTTCCCGGCACGGGGGCATTGCGCTGAAGCCGCGCCAAGCCTGCAACCGCGATCATCGCGCCGTTGTCGGTGCACAGGTCCGGCGGCGGGAAATAGAGCTGCACGCCAGCGCCTGCAGCTTCGGCGGCCAGGCGCTCCCGCAACTGCGAATTGGCGCCGACGCCGCCGGCCACCACGAGCGTGGTCGCCCCCGTCTGCTCCAGAGCGCGCATCGATTTCACCGCCAGGACGTCGACGACAGCGTCGACGAACCCGCGCGCCAGGTCGGCGCGCGCCTGATCGCACGTGGTATCGATCTTGCGCACGGCTGTCAGCACCGCGGTCTTCAGGCCGCTGAAGCTGAACATCAGGTCCGCGCTGTGGAGCATGGGGCGCGGCAGCGTGACAGCGCCTGGCGTGCCGAAATCCGCGAGGCGGGAAACGGCTGGCCCGCCGGGGTAATCGAGCCCGAGGAGCTGAGCTGTCTTGTCGAACGCCTCGCCGGCCGCGTCGTCCACCGTGTCTCCCAGCAGGCGATAGTCCCCGACGCCGCCGACATGCAGCAACTGCGTGTGGCCGCCGGACACCAGCAATGCCACGAACGGGAAGTCTGGGACCGGACGTGACAGCAGTGGCGTCAGCAGATGGCCCTCGAGGTGATGCACGCCGATCACCGGGCGCTGAAGCGCTGCGCCAAGCCCGTGCGCGATGCTCGCGCCGACCAGAAGCGCGCCGATCAGGCCCGGCCCGAGCGTGACTGCAATCGCGTCGATGTCCCGTTTGCCGCGCCGCGCGTCGGCCAGAACCTGGTCGAGCAGAGGCAGCACGCGCCGGATATGGTCGCGCGACGCCAGTTCCGGGACCACGCCGCCGTATGCGCGGTGCATGTCGACCTGTGAATGGACCGCGCGCGCAAGGAGCCCGTCCCGGTCGTCCAGCAAGGCGACGCCGGTTTCGTCGCACGAGGTTTCGATTCCAAGAACGAGCACGAGCCAGGCGGAGACGATCGGAAACCGGCAGTTTAGCCGGCGCGGTCTGGCGTAAGACTTTGACTTGTCAAATTTTTCTGCGCCGCGATACAATTCCACGCTTTCAGCCGGCCATTGGATTCGGATATTTCATGCCTACGATTCGCCTCAAGGAAAACGAGCCTTTCGAAGTAGCCCTGCGACGCTTCAAGCGCACGATCGAGAAGAGCGGTTTGTTGACGGAACTGCGCGCCCGTGAGTTCTACGAGAAGCCGACCGCCGAGCGCAAGCGCAAGAAGTCGGCAGCGATCAAGCGGCACTTCAAGCGCTTGCGCAGCCAGATGCTGCCGAAGAAGCTGTACTAGTTTTCCGCGAGAGCCGGCCGTATCGTGAGCGCGCCCCCGTGGCGCGCTCTGTCTTTCTGGAGATGCCAATGACGCTCAAGGAGCGAATCAACGAGGACATGAAGGCGGCGATGCGCGCGCGCGAAGCGGAGCGCCTGTCCGCGATCCGACTGCTGCTCGCCGCGATCAAGCAGAAGGAGGTCGACGAGCGCGTCGTGGCCGATGACGCCGCCGTCATCGCGATCGTCGAGAAGCTGATCAAGCAGCGCCGCGACTCGATCGCGCAGTTCGACAAGGCCGGTCGGCAGGACCTGGTCGCGAAGGAAACAGCGGAACTGAATCTGCTTTCCTCCTACCTGCCGCAGCAGATGAGCGATGTGGAGCTCGGAGCGGCCGTCGATGCGGTGATCGCCGAGACCGGCGCCGCTGGGCCGCAGGCAATGGGCAAGGTCATGGGACTGCTCAAGGCCCGCATCGCCGGGCGCGCCGACATGGGCAAGGCATCTGCGCTGGTCAAGCAGAAGTTGGCTGGCGGTTGACTCGGCCGGCCGTGATCCCTCAGGGCTTCATCCAGGACCTGCTGGCGCGCGTCGACATTGTCGATATCGTCGGCCGCTATGTGCAGTTGAAGAAAGCCGGGCAGAACTACCTCGGCCTGTGCCCGTTCCACGGCGAAAAGACGCCATCCTTCACCGTCAGTCCTGCGAAGCAGTTCTATCACTGTTTCGGGTGCGGCGTGCACGGAACGGCGATCGGCTTCCTGATGGAGTCGCGCGGGCTGGGATTCGTCGAGGCCGTACACGAGCTTGCGCAGCAGGCCGGCATGCAGGTACCGGAGACATCCGGCGGTCGCGAGCAGGCCTCCAAGGCGCGCGGCCTTGCAGACGCCCTGCAGCAGGCTGCGGACTTTTATCGCCGCAAGCTGAAGGATGCACCAGCGGCGATCGAGTACCTGAAAGGGCGTGGCTTGAGCGGCCAGACTGCGGCGCGTTTCGTGCTCGGCTTTTCGCCCGAGGGCTGGCAGCCGCTGCGCGAGACATTCGATCCGTACGAGGACGCCCGGCTGGTCGAAGCGGGCCTGGTCATCGTCGGCGAGGAAGGCAAGCGTTACGACCGCTTCCGTGGCCGCGTGATGTTTCCCATTCGAAACCGGCGTGGCTCGGTGATCGGCTTCGGCGCCCGTTCAATCGATGGCTCCGAGCCAAAGTATCTGAATTCGCCGGAAACGCCCCTGTTCCACAAGGGACAGGAACTGTACGGGCTGTTCGAGGCGCAGGATGCGATTCGCAAGCGCGGGCGCGCGATCGTGTGCGAGGGCTACATGGACGTGATCCAGCTCTCGCAGGCCGGTTTCGAGGAGTCCGTGGCCGCGCTCGGCACCGCGATCACCGCCACCCACGTCGCCAACCTCTTCCGCGCGACGGATCATGTCGTCTTCGCGTTCGATGGCGATGCCGCGGGCCGCAAGGCGGCGCGACGCGCCCTCGAGGCGGCCTTGACCGTAATCGGGGACGCCAAGCGCGCTAGTTTCGTGCTGCTGCCCGAGGGCGAAGACCCCGACAGCCTGATCAAGTCGCACGGTGCGGCGGCGTTCGAGAGCGAACTGGCGCGAGCCATGCCGCTGTCGGCGTGGTTCATGCGCGTCGTGTCGGACGGCAAGGCGCTCGACACTGCAGAAGGGCGGGCAGCGATGCTGGCGGAGGCGAAGCCGATGCTGGCAGCGATGCCTGCTGGCGCGCTTCGCTTGCAGCTGATCGGCGAGGTGGCGGTGGCGGGCCGGATGATGTCAGCCGACGTCGAGTCGCTGTTCGGCCTGGCCCGGTGGCGGCGCCTGCCGGCCACGCCAGCGCAGCGCAGAGAAGGACCCGTGTTGGAGGTCGGTGACCCGAAGGCGCGCATCCTGCAGTGGCTGATCCTGTTTCCTGAACTGGCGCGCGAGTTCAACGCGGACATCGTGCGCGTGACCGATGTCAGCGAGCAGCCGATCGACCGCAAGTTGCGCGAGATCTGGCGCGCGGCGACGCAGACAGCGGCCGCCACGACGGGCGCGGTCGTCCAGTCGCTGGCCGACAGTGAATACCTGGCGGAATACGAGGCGATTGCGTCTCAGGGGCTGTCAGGCGACGACGATTCAGCCGGTGCCCGCGAGGAAGTTGCCGGAGCGTTCGCCCGGCTGGCACAGCAGCGGCTCGAGGCGCTGCGAAGCGAGCTGCTCCACCGGTATCAGTCCGACCCCTCGGAGGACAACCTGCGTGCCTACCAGCAGGCGGACCGGGAGTACGCGCGGCTTCGTGCAGGCGGCGGCTGAAAATCCGCCAATTTCGCGGCTGGGCTCGGCTATACTTCATCGTTTCTGAAGCCGCTGCGGGCGGCATGGACCGCCGAGGCGGTCAGGGCAGACAAAGCGGACGGGAGCCCGATCGGGCGATCGCCCGGGCCGCAGGGACATGCCCTTGCAGTTGCAGTCGAGTCGGCTTGGGCCGTTTGGCTAGTGAGACGCGCAATTCACCTTGGACAGGTACGCCGAATCCGGTGGATTTTGCAGTTCCCGGCGCAGTTGGCCCGTTTGGCTGCGAACGCTGCACGAGATTTGAAATCGAATGTGTACTTGGGGCCGCCGGAAGCATTGCATTGGCGTCGTTTGCCTGCATCTTCCTGGCGTTGGTCGGTATTTTGCGGGTGACTGAATGGTCAAAACGATGGCAAAGGGTGCCAAGGCGGTGACGAAGAAGGCGGCGCATGTGGCGGCGAAGGTCGCAAAGGATTCGAGGATCGCAGGCAAACCGCAGGCCAGGAAGGCGGAGGCGGGCGGCACCAAGAAGCCGGCCCCGCTCGAAGCGGGCCGGGATCTGAAGACGAAACTCGCGCTCGCTGCCGTCGCGAACGCCCCGGCCAAGGGTCGCCCCGGGCGCAAGCCGAAACCGCAGGGGGAACCGGGCGCAATGGGCGCCGACGGGGGCGCCGATGCGGTGCCGGAAGCGGGCGACGACACCGTCGATCCGAGCGTCCAGGTCGTCGAGAAGCTGTCGGTCAAGCAGCGCGCCAAGGACCGGCGCGCGAAGGAAAAGGCGCTGAAAGAAGCGCTGGAGCGCAGCTACCACGGCACCGTCGAGGATCTGGAGGCACGCCGCAACAAGCTGAAGGCGCTGATCAAGCTCGGCAAGGAGCGCGGCTTCCTGACCTACGCCGAGATCAACGACCACCTGCCGGACAATCTGGTCGATGCCGAGGCGATAGACGCGATCATCTCGACGTTCGGCGACATGGGGATTCAGGTGTTCGACCAGGCCCCCGACGCCGAAACGCTGCTGATGACGGAGAACGCGCCGGCCGCCACCTCCGAGATGGACGCGGAGGAGGAGGCCGAGGCCGCCCTGTCGACGGTCGACGCCGAATTCGGCCGCACCACCGACCCGGTGCGGATGTACATGCGCGAAATGGGCTCGGTCGAACTGCTGACGCGCGAGGGCGAGATCGAAATCGCCAAGCGGATCGAAGACGGCCTGAAGCACATGGTGATGGCGATCTCGGCCTGCCCGACGACGATCGCGGAGATCCTGTCGCACGCGGAGAAGATCCGCGGCGCCGAACTGCCGATCGACGAGGTAGTCGACGGCCTGGTCGATGATTCCGAGGACTTCCCGACACGCGGCGCGGCTGCGGACGACGAGGAAGACGAGGGCGAAGAGACGACCGACATCGGCGCCAGCGGCATGACGGCCGGGCAGCTCGACGAACTGAAGGCGCGGGCGCTGGAGAAGTTCGACCACGTGGCCAAGCTGTTCGACAAGATGCGCGTGGCCTTCGAGAAGGAAGGCTACAAGTCGCCGGGCTACGTGAAGGCGCAGCAGAAGATTCTCGACGAGCTGATGACGCTGCGTTTCACCGCCAAGATGGTCGAGAAGCTGTGCGACTCGCTGCGCGCGCAGGTCGAGGAGGTGCGCAGCCTCGAGAAGCAGATCTACGAGATCATGGTCAACAAGTGCGGGATGCCGCGCCCGCACTTCCTCAAGCATTTCCCGGGGGCCGAGACCAATACGCGCTGGGTCACGCGCGAGGCCGACGGAGGCCACCCGTATTCAGAGGTGCTGGCGCGCAACCTGCCGGCGGTGCACGAGCTGCAGGGCAAGCTCTCGGACCTGCAGAAGCGCGTCGTTCTGCCGCTGAAGGACCTGCGCGAGGTCTACAAGCAGATGGCCACCGGCGAGGCCAAGGCGCGCAAGGCCAAGCGCGAGATGACCGAGGCCAACCTTCGCCTGGTGATCTCGATCGCGAAGAAGTACACCAACCGCGGCCTGCAGTTCCTCGACCTGATCCAGGAAGGCAACATCGGCCTGATGAAGGCGGTCGACAAGTTCGAATACCGCCGCGGCTACAAGTTCTCGACCTACGC
>JBAIYN010000117.1:0-4954 GCA_037915775.1 Burkholderiales bacterium
TGCAATCCTTCGACTTCAAGCACCATCCGTACGGGGAACGATTCGGCTCCGGAGATCGCCTTTTCTGCCAACGCCTTCGCCACCGCCTGTTCAATCTCTCGTTGCGAACTGACGCCAACGACCTTCAGGAACTTGCGAATGCTGAGATTGAATGTTTCCTCGTCCATCTACGTCTCCAGGAAATGAAAGTCGGCCAAGGCAAACGTCGCGCAAGGGGCACTCGGGTCGCGGTCGCGCGTGGCGTGGCGAGAGCCTCTGCATCGGGCAGGAAAACAAAGGCGCCCGAAGGCGCCCTGTATCGCCTGACGGTCGCTACTGCTTGGCGGGCGAACCCGTCGTACCGGGAGGGGTTTGGCCGGTGGCCGTGGTTGCAACGGGCTTCGCAGGCGCGGGCGGCACGAACGGCCCGGGGTTCGCACAGGCAGGGGTCGCGTCGGGCGTGTACGTCTTGCCCTTGGCTTTCTGCTCCTTGATGTAGCCGTCCGCGATCCGCGACTGCGCCATGCAGAGATCGTAGGCGTCGGTCTTAGCTGCATGCGCGGCCTTGGCCGCGGCCAGCGCGGCTGCCGCCTGCTGTTCGGCTGTGGGCGCCGGCAGCTTCGCCGGCGCGGCCGCCCCAAAAGCCAGCCCGCAAACGATGACGACGACCTGCTTCAGCATGGTTCCCCCGATTACTTGCTGGCCAGCAGCACCTTGCTGCGGACGGGTTCCGGAACTTCGGTCTCCGGCACCATCGGGCTCTCGGGCACCTTGCCCGCCTTGACGTCGTTGTACCAGAGCTCGTGGTGGTGCTTCGCCCACTCGGCCGTGACGTAGCCCTCGCGCATCGCACGGTAGGCGCCCTTCATGCCGATCGTGCCGAGGTAGATGTGCACGCAGGCCATCGCGATCGCCACGTACGCGAGCACCATATGAATGCCGTTGAACGTCTGCATGGTGGCTCTTGTCTGGCCGAAGTTGGGGAAGTCGAGCACCAGGCCGGACGCGATCAACAGCGGAGTGAACAGCACGAGCAGGAACCAGAAGACCATCTTCTCGCCGCCATTGAACTTGCCGGACGGATACTCGTGCCCGGTCAGGTTGCCGATGATCCGCGTCATCCAGACGAAGTCATCCCGCGTGAGCCGGTTGTACGGCAGGTAGCGGATGATCATCCACACAACGCCGACAATCAGGAACGGGCCCGCGAAGTTGTGGAGATTCTTTGCCGCCACCGCCAGCCAGGAGTAGAGCGTGTGGCCCATGATCGGCAGCAGCAGGACCTTGCCGAACGTGATGATCAGCCCGGTGATCGCGAGCGTGACCCAGACGATCGCCATGGTCCAGTGCGCGTGGCGATCCGCCGGCAAAAACCGTCGGATCATGGTCCTGGAGTCGTTCCCGCCCGCGGGAATCGATCCACGGTAGGCATAGAAACCACCCAGCGATACGACGGCCAGTGCAACGAGCAGTCCGCCGATGAGCGCCACCGGCACGCGTGCCTGTCGCCATGTCTCGCCACGCGACTGGATCAGGATTCCCCGCTCCGGCGCGTCTCCCACCTGGGTGAAGCCGGGCTCGGTGGCGGAGGAACGAACCTCCCGCCAGAACGGCGCATTGTTGTACGGCTGCGTGATATTTCGCTCGGCCTGCTGCCGCGCGGCGTCCGGCTGTGACGAAGGTGCCGCCGGTTGGGCGCCTGCGCAGGCGGCGAAGGCCAGCGCCGCCGCAACCAGTCCGATGCGCCAGTGAAGAATAGCCATCGCCGCGCCTCCCTACTTCGCCGGTATGCGGACGTAGTCGTTCTGGCCCAGCGCACGCGCCTGGATTGCCGAGTCCCATTCCGCCTGCTTGCCGGCGTACTGGGGCGAGTCCCACGGCGAGACGACGCGCGCGCCGGAATACTTGCCGGGCTCGTACGACGTCACAGTCTTCTCTCCGCAGCCCGACAGGCTCGCCGCCCCTGCCACTGCCGCGAGGAGCAGGCCCAACATCGTCAGCGTTCGCATCATTTCTTCCCTTCCGGCGCGGTGGGCGCAACGTCGCCGGTCTTGGTCGCTGCGCCGCTCCTAGGTGTTCCGTACGCCGTAGCCCATCCGACCACTTCGGCGCCCTTGCCACGCACCGTAACCCGTTCACGGAAGATGTTCGCGATGACATCGCCGTCGCCGGCGAGCAGCGCCTTCGTGGAGCACATCTCGGCACACAGCGGCAGCTTGCCGGCGGCGATCCGGTTCTGGCCGTACTTGCTGTACTGCTCTTCTTCGCTGCCCGTGCCGGGACCACCCTGACAGAACGTGCACTTGTCCATCTTGCCGCGCACGCCGAAGGCCCCGGTCTGCGGGAACTGCGGCGCGCCGAAGGGGCATGCGTACAGGCAGTAGCCGCAGCCGATGCACTGGTCCTTGTCGTGCAGCACGACGCCGTCGGCGCTCGTGGTGATGCAGTCGACCGGGCACACCGCAATGCATGGCGCATCCGAGCAGTGCATGCAGGCCACCGAAATCGACCGCTCACCGGGCACTCCGTCGTTGAGCGTAACGACACGCCGGCGATTGACGCCCCATGGGACGTCGTTGGCGTTCTTGCACGCCGTGACGCAGCCGTTGCATTCGATGCACCGGTTGGCGTCACAGATGAACTTCATTCGGGCCATCGTGAGTCTCCTTGGTTCGGCGCGAGGCTACTCAGGCCTGCTTGACGACCTGGCAGAGGGAGCACTTGGTCCCTTCCTGCATCATCGTGACGGAGTCGTAACCGTAGGTCGTGCTCGTGTTGATCGACTCGCCGCGGACGATGGGCGCTGCCCCGGCTGGATAGCTGTCGAGCAGGTCCTTGCCCTGCCACCACCCGGCAAAGTGGAACGGCATGAAGACCGTGTCAGGTCCGACGCGTTCAGTCACGAGCGCCATCACCTTCAGCCTCGCCCCGGTCGGCGTGTTGACCCAGACCCATTCACCGTTGCGAATGCCGCGATCGTTGGCAGCTTTCGGATTGATCTCGATGAACATGTTCTGCTGAAGCTCAGCGAGCCACGGATTCGAACGCGTCTCGTCGCCGCCGCCTTCGTATTCCGTCAGGCGGCCCGAAGTCATCACCAGCGGGAACTTCTCGTAGACCTTCTCCGCGATGTTCTTGTCCTGCACCGTCTTGTAGAGCGTCGGCAGGCGCCAGAAGTCCTTGCGGTCCGCGTGAGTCGGGTACTTGGCCACCAGGTCGGGACGGTTGCTGTACAGCGGTTCGCGGTGAAGCGGAACGGGATCGGGGAAGTTCCAGACCAGGGCGCGCGCCTTGGCGTTGCCGAACGGATGACAGAGATGCTTCGTCATGACGACGCGAATGATTCCGCCGGAAAGGTCGGTCTTCCAGTTCTTGCCCTCGGCTGCCTTCTTTTCGTCCTCGGTGAGCTCGTTCCACCAGCCGAGCTTCTTCAGGAATACGTGGTCGAATTCGGGATACCCCGTCGTGATGTCAGCGCCCTTGGAATACGAGCCCGATTCGGCCAGCAGGTTGACGCCGTCGCGTTCCACGCCGAAGTTCGCGCGGAAATTGCCGCCGCCGTCCATGACCGATTTGGACGTGTCGTACAGGTTGGATGACCCGGGGTGCTTCATCTCCGGCGTGCCGTAGCAGGGCCACGGCAACCCGTAGTAATCGCCGTCGCACGGACCACCCTTCGCACGCAGCGTCTTCACGTCGAAGGTGGCCATGTTCTTCATGTGAAGCTTCAGCCGCTCGGGGCTCTGCCCGGTGTAGCCGATGGTCCACGTTCCCTTGTTGATCTCGTTGGCGAGGATGTCCTCGATGACCGGTTCATCCCAGCCGCCGGCACCCTGCACCGTGCGGATGTTCTGCTTGCCGTTGCGTTTGCCCAGCAGCTGGTCGCCGAAGCCCCACTTCTGCGCGAAGCGCAGCATGATCGCGTGGTCGGTGCGCGACTCGAACAGCGGTTCGATGACTTTCTCGCGCCACTGCACCGAACGGCCCGAGGCGGTGACGGAACCGGACGTCTCGAACTGCGTGCACGCCGGAAGCAGATAGACGGCGCGGTTCGGATTGCTCTGGACGCCTTCCGGTGCCGGCATCGCGGCCCAGGCGGCCGTGGCGGACGGATACGGATCGATCACCACGAGCAGATCGAGCTGCTCCATCGCCTTCTTCATCTCGAGGCCGCGGGTCTGGGAATTCGGCGCGTGGCCCCAGTAGAAGACGGCCCGCAGGTTCGGCCCCTGCCCGATCGCATCGTTGGGTTCCAGCACCGCGTCGATCCAGCGGCTGACCGTGGTGCCGGGCTTCGTCATCAACGCATCGGAGGCGAAGCGCTTCTTCAGCCACTCCAGATCGATGTTCCAGACGTTCGCCCAATGGGCCCACGATCCCGGCGCGATTCCGTAGTAACCGGGCAACGAGTCGGGATTCGGTCCGACATCGGTCGCCCCCTGGACGTTGTCGTGGCCGCGGAAGATGTTGGCGCCTCCGCCCGAGACGCCGATATTTCCAAGGACAAGCTGAAGAATGCAGGAAGCGCGCACGATCGCGTTTCCGATGGTGTGCTGCGTCTGACCCATGCACCAGACGACCGTGCTGGGTCGGTTCTTCGCCATGGTTTCGGCCGCGAGCAGCACCTGCTCTTCGGGTACGCCGGTGGCGTCGGTCACCTTGTCGGGGGTCCACTTCATGACCTCCTCTTTGACCTTGTCCATGCCGAACACGCGCGCGGCGATATAGGCCTTGTCTTCCCAGCCGTTCTTGAAGATATGCCACATCATCCCGTACAGGAACGGGATGTCACTGCCTGGCCGCAACCGGATGTAGTGGTCAGCCTTGGCGGCGGTACGGGTGAAGCGGGGATCCACCACGATCAACTTGGCGCCACCCTCCTTTGCGTGCAGCGTGAACAGCATCGACACCGGGTGCGCCTCGGCGGCGTTCGACCCGATGTACATCATGCACTTGGTGTTCTGCATGTCGTTGT
>JBAIYN010000481.1:0-2269 GCA_037915775.1 Burkholderiales bacterium
CGTCCGGCATTCACCAGGACGGCGTGCTCAAGGCGCGTGATACCTACGAGATCATGCGCGCCGAGGATGTCGGCTGGAGCGCGAACAAGATCGTGCTCGGCAAGCTTTCCGGCCGCAACGCGTTCAAACAACGCGTGCAGGAACTCGCGATCCCGATCGAAAGCGAGGCCGAACTGAACGCCGCGTTCGCGAGGTTCAAGGACCTCGCCGATCGCAAGGCCGACATCTACGACGAAGACATCCAGGCGCTGTTTTCGGACGAGACCGTCACGCCGCACGACGAGCATTTCAAGCTGGTGTCGCTGGCGCAGCACTCCGAGACTGGCGAGCGCCCGCACGCACGCATCGTCTTCTCCATCGGCGGAAACGAGGTGGTGTCCGAATCCGACGGCAACGGGCCGGTGGATGCTTCGCTGCGAGCGATCGAGAAGCGCGTGCAGAGCGGCTCGGAGCTGCTGCTGTATTCGGTCAACGCCATCACCACCGGAACGGAGTCGCAGGGCGAAGTCACGGTGCGACTCGGTCGTGCCGGCCGCATCGTCAACGGTGTCGGAGCGGATCCGGACATCATCGCGGCGTCGGCCAAGGCCTACCTGAATGCCTTGAACAAGCTGTACACGACCGGCGAACGCCTCAATCCGCAGACATCGTTGACGCCGTGAACGAAGGTCCGGACCCCGCCTCGACACCCGCAGCGGCCCGGGGACGCTGAGATGGGTTCCAAGCTCTGCCCGAAGATCATCCTCGAAGGCACGCGCCTGACGTTCAAGACCGACATCGCGTTTGCACTGAACGAGCATCCGCGCATCGTCGGTCCGCGCAGATACCGCTACCACTCCCCGCTGATCTCGGCAGAGTGGTGCGGTTTCACCAATTTCCCGTGGGGCCGCGGCCTGATCAACTTTGCCCCGGAAGAGGAAGGGCGGGCCATGGAAACCTATGCGACCTGGGCCCGCCTCTTTGAGTTGCTGCGCTATTACTCGTGGATCGTCGATCGGTTTCACATCTCCACGCGTGCCTATCAGCTGCAGGCGCGCGGCAAGGAGTATGACTTCGGCTGGCTCGAGGATCGCCTGGTTCCACTCGGATTCCGGCTCGTGTTTCTCAGCCGCACACCGGAGTCATTTGCGGCCGCGCGCGCTCGCCGGCTGCCGGTGTCGGGCAATCCTTCCCAGTACGACGATCTGGACGCCTTCGTCCGCGAGCAGCGCCTGATGCAACGCCTGGTCGCGGAGTCGCGGCTGCCGGTGCTGAGGCTGGACATTTCGAACAACGATGTCGGCGCCGCGGTGGAGCGGATCGCCGACTGGCTCGACGCCACCGGCGGCCTGTACGCGCCGGCGGGCGACGTCGGCGCCGGGTGAGGTGGCGCGGCTGCATGCCGCGGGGAAGCACCGGATCGGGTAGAATCCGCAGCTCACGGCACGGCCTTCCTTCCGTGTCCGCCGGTGGAATCGAAAGGGAAAATCATGTCAGTCGCAGACATCAAGAAGGGCGACATCGTCGCCAAATATCAGCGCAGCAAGTCGGATACCGGTTCGCCCGAGGTGCAGGTCGCACTGTTGACGGCGCGGATCAATGAACTGACCGAGCACTTCAAGACCCACGTCAAGGACCACCATTCGCGACGCGGTCTGCTCAAGATGGTCAGCCGGCGCCGCAAGCTGCTGGACTACCTGAAGGGCAGAAATCCGGAGTCCTACAAGGGGCTGATCGACAGCCTCGGCCTGCGCAAGTAGTCGTGTCCGGGAGATGACATCAACGAGCCTGCGAGCATCCGCTGCGCGGGCTTTTTGCATTCTCCACGGCCGCCGCGCTGCCGCGCGTCGCGCTATGGACGTGAGGAAATCGCCGAGTTGATTTCCGAGTCGTCGATACCGCGGCGTGCCCGAATGATGTCGTGACTGCGTTACCCATGTTGACGCAGAGAGGATGGCTCAAGTGTTCGAGAAAGTGACGAAGACGTTCCAGTACGGCGCGCACACGGTGCGGCTGGAAACGGGAGAGATCGCGCGCCAGGCGACGGGCGCGGTGGTGTGCTCGATGGACGACACCGTGGTGCTGGCGACCGTGGTGGCGCAGCCCAAGGCCAAGGCGGGGCAGGATTTCTTTCCGCTGACGGTCGACTACGTCGAAAAGACCTACGCGGCGGGCAAGATTCCCGGCGGCTTCTTCAAGCGCGAAGGCCGCCCGAGCGAGAAGGAGACCCTGACCTCGCGGCTGATCGATCGACCGATCCGTCCGCTGTTTCCGGACGGTTTCTTCAATG
>JBAIYN010000300.1:0-2911 GCA_037915775.1 Burkholderiales bacterium
GATCCGTCGCTTCGCCCCTGCGGCCGCACAGGTGATCGTCATCGCGCACCAGCCGGTTCGCCAGTTCGCCTGGCGGGCCTCGGACGATGTCAACGATGCGGACGATCGCGAGCGCGAAGAGCTACGCTCGGTCGCGCGGTCGGTGGCAGTGGACGTTGATGTGGCCTTTGCGCCCGAGTTGACAGCGGATGCTCTGTCCGATGCGGTAGTCGCCGGGACAATAGATCTCGTAGTTGTCGGCTCCCATCCGATGAGGGCGTTGGGGATTGTTGCGGAAGTCCGCAAGCGAACTTCAGTGCCGGTGCTCGTTGTTCGATCCACACTCGAGGGATCGGCGCGCAATCGGGGCAACCGCCTGCTGTGTGTGGGACTGAGCGTGCGCGGACGGAGGGCGGTGGTGAAGTTCCTGCAGGAGCAAGCGTCGCCATCGGATCAAGCCGCGCTTCTGTTTCCCAGAGTGCTGTCGTCCGGGGACCTGGGCAGGATGCGCGAAGTTTCAGGCATCGCCGCCGAACTTCACCCGAGTGAGGGCCTGCCGATGCGGCAGCTGCTCGGCCCGTCGGCCCAACCCGACATCGATCTCGTCGTGCTCCCACGCTTTCCGCCAGTCGTCCTGCTTGGCGTCAAATCGGGGCCTGCCCTGCTCATTCTTCCCGCGATCGAGTCGGCGCCTAGAGAATGGCAGCGGGCAATCGACGTTCCGGATCTGGTCGATAACGGCGTGTTCATTCGAGCGCGGTTGGATTATGCCACAGGCATCGGACGACGCACGCCCATTGCCGACCAGGAACTGGCGTTCGTGTGCGAGGGCAAAGTCGTGGCTCGCGCGACCTCGCGTCACGGAGAGGTGGATCTGCCCTCCGGTCTCGGGGATTCGCTCGGCCTGTTTCGTACCAATGGAAAGGAAGCAGCGGATCCGCTGGCACTGGCGGAGGCTTGGGTAGCGGTCCTGCGCGCCGGCTCACGGCCGATCGTCCTGTTCGATGCCGAAATCGAGAAGGACCAACTGCCGCTCATCGGTCGCGCCGCCTGGGCCGATCCAGTAGGTGTGCGCATACGCCCGGTGCACAGCTGCGCGTCACTGCGCACGAAGCTGCGCGCCGCCGGCCTTCCGCCCTACGTCATCGATGCCGGCGCCGTGTTCGGCGAGGGAGAGGCGCCTGACGTGACTGAGCTCCTGGACGCCGTGCGACTCGCGCGCATGGCGACGCGCATGCGGGCAGATGGATTCCCGGTCGCTGCGATCATCTATCGGGGATTGCACGAACCTGCGACTCGGGATTTCGCCGCATTGCGCCCGGAGCAGCTCGCCGCGCTCGGCGCAGCGCCAACCGTCGCGCGGGGCTGCGCGTCACTTGCGGAGCGGCTGAATGCCACGACGGGCAGCGAGCCGATCCATGGCAATAGAATCGAAATCGAACTGGACAACCCGACGGCTCGCAATTGGCTCCTGTCGGCGATCAATGGCAGCCGGAAGAGCGTGCACCTTCAGGTATACATGGCGCTCGATGATGATATCGGACGACCGGTCGAGGCGGCATTGGCCGCGGCGGGGGCACGCGGTGTCACTGTGCGCGTGCTCGTCGATTCGCTGCACGGCCTGCACGGTTCATTCGGCGCGCGCAATCCGCTTCTCGAGCGGATCTCGTCTCGGCCGGGTGTTGAACTCCGCGTTGCAAAACCGATCACCGGCCCTCCATCGCTGGTGGACCTGAGGCAACGCGACCACCGCAAGCTCGTCATCGTGGACGGTAAGCTGGCCCTGCTCGGCGGACGCAACCTGTCTCACGAGTACTATGCGGGTTTCGACGAGGTTCTCGTGACGCCCACAATGACATGGCGCACGGTGCCGTGGCTCGATGCCGGTGCACGCGTCGAAGGGCCCGCCGTCGCTGAACTGGAACGCTCGTTCATGCAGGCATGGATGGACGCCGGCGGCGATCCGTATGACATCCAGATTCCCGCGCCGGCCGCGGCAACCACGGCGCGTGTAGTGGTGCACCGTGGGCTGCGGGACGCACACACCCTCGAAGCCTACCTGGCGCTGATCGAGGGCGCTCGCTCTCACATTTACGCGGTGAACAACTTTCCGATGCTGCTCGAGATCCAGCAAGCGCTGCTGCGCGCGTTGCGCCGCGGGGTGCGTGTCAGTGCACTGTTCGGCAACCTGACGCCCAAGCACGGGGACGAACTCTTCAAAGGGCCGTTTGCGCTGGCTCGCAGCGCCGCGACATCCTTCGTGCACTCCCGGATGGACCCGCTTGTCGCCGCGGGAGGGGAGTGCTACGAGTTCGTCGTACGGAGGAAACCCGGCTGGGATTCGGCGGTAGGCGATGTGCGACCCCATGTGCACGCAAAGGCAATGAGCGCCGACGGGCGAATCTGCGCCGTCGGCAGTGCCAATTTTGATGTCACCGCGGGATACTGGGAAAGTGAACTGCTCCTGGTCGTCGAAGACGAAGTCATCGTAGGTGCCGTCGAAGCCCGGTTTGATGAATTAATCGCCGCCTCTGATCGAGTCGACGCGAATGATCCTGAATGGCGCCGCCGAGCGCAGCGTCGCGAGTGGATGCGCTACTGGCCAGGAATGTTATTGTACTAGCTGGTTCAATCGCCGAATTCGGTCCCCCGATCATTTGGGCGAAGGGCGGCAATGTAGTGGTGAGGCGCATGCAGATCGACCGAGTACCGCCAGGATGCACGGCGCTTTTCGGGCACGAACAAGGCCAGAATGGAGCGCGGGATTTCCTTCAGGCTGGCTAGCTGCGCGACAGGAGACTCGCTGCGCTGCCACTCGCCATTTGCATACCGGTACTCCTGCCCGAAATGCACGAACGGTCCCCACTGCGCCGGAGGGAGCGCCGGTATAGGATCCAGCGGGATGACGTGACGGAACAACTTTTGTTCGACC
>JBAIYN010000056.1:0-2012 GCA_037915775.1 Burkholderiales bacterium
GTACCAGCGTCTGACTTCGCTGGCCACATTCGGGCAAGCGATGCGATAGTAAGTAATTGATTGCTTAAATTATTAAGTTACGGTTCGACGTCAAGGATCAGCGATGCCGATCCAAGGCTTGACGACCAGCGACGAGGTCCCCTAGTAAGTCGCATGAGGCCTAGGCGCAGGGCGCAATGCCCTCGAGCCTAGGTGTAATTCGGTCCGCGGCGGACCGATACAATTGCCGCGCCTTTGAATCGTCACAGTACGGCCGCCATCGACCCACGGCCATAGCGAAATGTTCCGCGAGTAATCAATGGAGAACAATCAATGCCGTTCCTAGGAGTTGGGCTTCATCTCTTGGTCGCCCTGTATTTCGGTATTCACGCGATCCGTTCCGGGCAGAACATGTACTGGCTGATCATCCTGTTCAGCTTCCCGCTTCTTGGAAGCGCCGCCTACTTTTTCGCGGTGTACCTCCCAGACTCTCGTTTGCAACATGGAGCACGGAGGGTCGTCGCATCCGCCGCGCGTGCTCTTGACCCGACGCGCGAACTGAGGGAGGCGCGTGCCGCATTCGACTACACCCCGACCGCTCAAAATCGAATGCGGCTCGCCGTTGCTCTGCTTGAAGCCGGCGATGCTGCAGAAGCGGTGTCCAATTACGAAGCATGCTTGAGCGGACCATTCGCCGACGACCTCGACATCCGATTGGGCGCCGCCCGTGCGCATTACGAGTGTGGTCAGTTCCTTCCGGCGATCGAACATCTTGAGTTCATTCGCAAGAAGGACGGCGGCTTTCGCACGGAACAGGTTTCTTTGCGGCTCGCCAGGGCCCTCGCAGAAGCCAGTCGCCATACAGAAGCAAAGGCCGAGTTCGAATCAGCGCTCGAACGGTTTGGGAACTTTGAGACGAAGGCGGAGTACCTGATTTGGGCGCTCGCAACGAACGATCAAGGGGTGGCGGCTCGTCTTCAAATCGAAATTCAGCGAACGACGGACCGGTGGAACAGGCACACCAAAGAGCTGAATCGTCCTATGTTGCGTCGGCTGGATGCTGCCTACGAATTAGCTCGGCAACGCCCCTAGCCGTCGATCGGCATCGCGCCCCTCGCTCCAGGCCGCGCCGACGGGGTCGTTCTTCTTCCGGCATTGGAGCTGCAAGCGGATCCTAGGAGATATGCTCAAGACGTAGCGATGTCTCGCGCATAGTCAGGGCGATACATTGCCAGGGTGACAGCCTCCGATAGATCACCCGGCGCAGGCCTTGTCGCAAGCCCCTGCGCGTAGGCATCCTTCGCAACCGCCCGTGCCACTGAATGTGCGACCTCCCGCATCCGCGTTTGCGACGGGAAGATGCGCCCGACGGCTAGGTCGTCTTCGGTCACCTGGCGCGCCAGGGCTGCTGCCGCTGCGAAGAACATGCTGTCGCTCACGCGCGTGGCGCCTGCGACCAGCAGGCCGAGGCCGACGCCGGGGAATATGTACGAATTGTTGGCCTGGCCGGGCGCATGCGTCTTTCCGCCAAGCACGACCGGGTCGAAGGGGCTGCCGCTGGCGAAGATGGCACGGCCGCCGGTCCACGAATAGGCCTGTTCCGCGGTGCATTCCGCGCGAGACGTCGGGTTCGACAGGGAGAATATGACCGGCCGCTCACACTGGTTCGCCATCGCCTCGAGCGCCTCCCGGGTGAACATCCCGCCATGGCCACAGGCGCCGAACAGTATGGTCGGCTTGAAGTGTTCGATGGTCGAGGCAAGATCGGGCATAGGTTCTCGGTCTTGCGCGAAGACGCGCTTGTGCGGCGGCAGATTCGGCCGGCTCGTCACGACGGTGCCGGTGGAGTCAATGAACAGGCATCGCGAAAGCGCCTGTTCCCGACTCAATCCTTCACCTTGCAAAGCGCTCACGACCGTCGCGCCGATGCCGAGGCAGGCTTCCCCCGCCCCGAGGAACAACAAGCGCTCCTCAGCGAGCTTTCGTCTGGTAAGGCGGCCGGCCGCGTAGATCCCGGCGAGCCCCATTGCACC
>JBAIYN010000268.1:0-5010 GCA_037915775.1 Burkholderiales bacterium
CCGGCTCTTCTGAGCGCATGCGCAGTTGCAGGCGCCAGAAGTCGACATAGGACTGGAGCGGATGGTCGCGCAGGCGGGCCGCAAAAGATCCGAAGCGCTCGCGGTTGCCCAGGGCGGCGGCGTCGCGCGCACCGATGAACGCTTCGTCATCGGCAGGGCGGGTCGTTTCGACCGACTTGCTACGTGCTTGTACGTTGCTCTGTACGAAAAGCGACCCGAGCGCCAACCCGAGCGCGGTATGGACGATCAACACTCCCCGCAACAACATCGTCACCACGCAGGCAAACATGTCTTCGACAACTTTTTGAGCCTATCACAGCAACCCTGCTGCGATTGGACAAAACGCAATGGAAGAACACGGAAAATCCGCTCGACAGGAACTGCGCGAACGTCTGCTCGCCGCGCGCGAGTCGATCCCGAACCGCGCCGACGTCGAGCGTGTGCTGCTCGCGCGCGTGGGGCGGTGGTTGAAGACGATGCCGGTCACCCGCCTCGCATTCTTCTGGCCGATCCGCGGCGAACCCGATCTGCGCCGCCTCGTGCTTGCGTGGCTCGGCGAAGACGTGCAGCGGCGCGCCGGGCTGCCGGTGATCGTCGACCGCCTGCTCGAGTTTGCGCCCTGGTCGGCCGACACGCCGATGACGCAAGGTCCGCTCGGCATCGCGGCGCCGAGCCGGCACGCGCGGATGTCGCCGCAGCTGCTGCTGATCCCGTGCGTCGGGTTCGACAGCCTGCGTTATCGCCTCGGCTTCGGCGGCGGCTACTACGACCGCACGCTCGCTGCGCTGAATCCGCGCCCGGTCACGGTCGGCATCGCCTTCGAATGCACGCGCGTGCCGACGATCAGCCCGGCGGGCCACGACGTGCGGCTCGACCTCGTGATCACCGAAAGCGGCGTGCTCTAGTTGCGCCGCTTCGGCTCGGTCGTCGAGCCAGCACCGCGTTTCGATGCGGGGTCCCCGGGATAGCCGCGGAACGCCATGAGGCAGGCACTGCGCTGGCGCTCAGGTCGCGCGCGCCGGGCCGCGGCTGATCTCGGCCTTGAGCCATGCGCGGAACGCCGCAACGTGCGCCAGGTCGCCGCGCTCGCGGTTCTCGATCAGGTAATAGCAGTAGCCGGTGCGCATGCGCAGCGCCGGGAACGGCGTGACGAGCTGGCCCGTGGCGATCAGGTCTTCCAGGAACGGCGAGCGCCCCAGCACCACGCCCTGTCCGCGCACGGCAGCCTGCACCGATTGATCGATGAACGTGAAATAGAGTTTGCCGGCCGCGGGCCGCTGGGCGTCGGTCGCCACGCCGGCGTAGTCGAACCAGCGTGACCAGCTGCTCGCGATCGAGGTGGGCATCTGGTTGTCCATCTCCAGAAGCGGCAGTTGCAGCAGGTCGAGCGGTCGTGCGAGCACCGCGCCGCTGCGTTCGAGCAGGTCGGGGCTCAGGGCCGGCGTGATCTCTTCTTCGACCAGCAACATCGCGTGACCCGGCGCCGCCTGGGGGCGCGCCCAGCGCAACGCCACGTCGACACCCTCGGCCTCGAGGTCGACGGCCCGGTCGACTGCGTCGATGCGGATTTCGATCTGGGGGTGCAGCCGCTGGAAGCCGGCGAGGCGCGGCACGAGCCACAAGGATGCAAAAGACGCATACGTGGTGACCGCCACGCGGGGCGGGCCGCCGGTGCCGCGAATCTCCTCGACCGTGCGGTCGATCGCGGCCAGCGACTGGCGCACGGCCCGCAGCAACTGGTCGCCGGCCGGCGTCAGCACGAGGGCGCGGGTCTTGCGCGTGAAGAGCTTCTTGCCCACCTGCCGTTCGAGCGCGGCCACCTGGCGGCTGATCGACGACTGCGTGAGGTTCAGTTCGTCGGCCGCGAGCGTGAAGCTCAACAGGCGGCCGGACGCCTCGAAGCCGCGCAGGGCGCCGGCGGGGATGGGACGCCGGCGGGGCGGACGGCGGGATGGGGTGCCGGACATGGCGCGACGGTAGTGCAGATCGACGCATGCGGCAAGCGCATGCATGCTCTGCAAACGTTTCGTTTGTTCGCGCGCGCCAGCGGACCTCTAATGCATCTGTCGCGACAGATCGTCGCACGCAACCGGGGATGCATCATGAACTGGACACCCACCACCACACGCACCATCGATCTGGGCTATGAGCAGCTTCTGACCCTGCAGGGCCGCCCGGGCACGCGCCTGCGCGTGCTGTACGGCTCGATGTGGCTGACCGAGGAGGGCGACCTGAGAGATGTGTTCGCCCGCTGCGGTGACGAGGTCACGCTGTCGTCCGACGGCCTCTCGGTGATCGAAGGCATCGGCGCGGCGCGCGTGCAGGTGATCGAGCCCCGCCGCGCGGCGCCGCTCGCGGCCGCCGGCAAGCGGCTGGTGCACGTCTGGCAAACCATCCGGGCGCGGCGGCCATGGCGCGACGTGTTCGCACGCTCGGTGCTGATGGGCCTCGCGGTCATGGTCAGCATCGCGGTGCTGCACGTCGCGGTGCCGGGCCCGCTGGCCTGGCACGACGCGGCACAGCCGATGCAAGCCCAGGCGAAGCCCGACGGCGCGCTCGGCGCCCTGCTGGACTCGCTGGCCAGCGCCGGAACCGGCTTCCTGGCGGTGAACTGATGCAGGCGGCCAAATCCGAAGCGGCGCGCAGCACGGCGCCGAACCCGGCGTGTACGCGCGTCGTGCACGCACGCGAATTTCGCCCGCAGCGCGCGTGGGACGCGCTCGAACTGATGCAGATCGACGGGGTCTCAGCACGCCTGCACTGGACCAACGCGCCGTACCACTGGCACGTCAACGACGGCAGCGAGGTGTTCGCCGTCATCGATGGACTGGTCGACATGCATTACCGTTGCGACGGCAAGGAGCGTTTCGTCACGCTAGGCCCCGGCGACGTGTTCGTCGCCTGCACCGGCTGCGAACACATCGCGCGGCCGCGCGGCGAGGCGCACGTGCTGGTGGTCGAGCGGGCGACGAGCGAGTGAAGCGCTCGGTCGTGTTTCGCATCCAGCCACTGCGGCGGCAGGTGTTTGTGGCGGCTCGCGCGAAAGGAGAGCGAAGTGCTGACCCTCTACGGCGCGCCCGGATCGGGTGCGGCAGCAGTCGAAGCGGCGCTTTTGATTGCCGGGCTTCCGTACCGCACGGTCGAAGCGGCCACGTGGTTGAAGGATTCGGCGCAGGATGAGTTGCGGTCGGTGAACCCGCTCGGGCAGATCCCGACGCTGCAGTTCGATGACGGTTCGATCCTTACCGAGAGCGCCGCCATCCTGATCCACCTTGGCCTCGCCTATCCGCAGGCCTCGCTGCTGCCGGCCGACCCCGCTGCGCGCGCCCAGGCGATCCGCGGCCTCGTTTACATCGCCGCCAACTGTTATGCCGCGATCGGGCTCATCGACTATCCGGAGCGCTGGTGCACCGACTGCGACGAGGCGACCGCCAAACGCATCCGCGCCGGCACTCGAGCGCGGCTGCACGCGTTGTGGGATACGTTCGCCGACATGTTTCCCGCCCGCCCGTACCTGAGCGGCGCACACGTGGGGGCGCTCGATCTGCTCGCGGCGGTGGTGTCGCGCTGGTCGGGTGCGCGGACGCATCTCGCGACGCAGCGCCCGGCGTTGTTCGCATGCCTGCAGTCGATCGACAACGATCCCCGGCTGACCGCACTCTTCGCCCGCCATTGGCCGGCGCAGCAATGACCCCTCGTTTCCGGCAACGACGAAAGGCCTGCCCATGAACGCTGCACTGGTGCTGATCGACATCCAACGTGACTACTTTGCCGGTGGCCGCATGACCCTCGACGGTGCGGACGCGGCCGCCGCGAACGCGGGCCGCCTGCTCGAACACTTCCGCGCACACAACCTGCCGCTGGTGCACATCCAGCACGTCTCGACGCGACCCAACGCCACGTTCTTCATCGCCGGCACCGAGGGCATCGAGTTCCATCCGGCCGTGGCGCCACGCGACGGCGAACTGGTGTTGCAGAAGAATTTCCCCAACGCGTTCCGCGCCACCCGCCTCGACACCGAGTTGCGTTCACGCGGCGTCACCGAGTTGGTCATAGCTGGAATGATGACGCACATGTGCATCGACACCAGTGTGCGTGCCGCGTTCGACCTCGGCTTCAAGATCGATCTTGCGCACGACGCCTGCGCCACGCGCACGCTGCGCTTCGGCGAAACGGAGTTGCCCGCTGCCGCCGTGCACGGCTCCTTCATCGCTGCGCTCAACGGCACCTTCGCCACCGCGCGCACCACCGCCCAGATCCTCGCGGCCTGAGCGCGCGTCCCCATCGTCGCCCCCAAGGACCCCATGAAGCTCGTTGTCGGCAACAAGACCTACTCGTCGTGGTCGCTGCGCGCCTGGCTGCTGCTGAAGCACGCCGGCATAACGTTCGAAGAGATCGCGCTGCAGTTCAATGCGCCGGATTTCAAGCAGCAGGCGCTGAAGCATTCGCCCGCGGGACGCGTCCCGGTGCTGATCGATGGATCGATCAGCGTGTGGGACAGCCTCGCGATCGCCGAATACCTCGCGGAGAAGTATCCCGACAAGCAGCTCTGGCCCGCGGCGGCGGCCGAGCGCGCCGAGGCGCGTGCGATCTGTGCCGAGATGCACGCAGGCTTCCAGACGCTGCGCAACGAGATGCCGATGAACGTGACGGCGCACCTTCCTGGTCGCGGGTGGAACATCCGCGTGCAGCAGGACATCGATCGCATCACGGCGATCTGGGCGGCTCGCGCTCGCTTCTCATCCGCCGGTCCGTTCCTGTTCGGCCGCTTCAGCGTGGCCGACGCCTGCTACGCGCCAGTGGTGTGGCGCTTCAACACCTACCAGCCGGCGCTGCCTGCGCAGGCGGTCGACTATGTGAAGACGATGCTCGGGCTGCCGGCGATGCAGGCGTGGGCGGCCGAGGCCGCGCGCGAGAACGAGTACGTCGCCGACGACGAACCGTACCGGCTGCCGCCGCGCTGAACGCGCGCGACCGCCGCTACTTCGGCAGCCCGAGGCGCCGGAAGAT